>JAGLSW010000057.1 GCA_023135565.1 Candidatus Aminicenantota bacterium
TTTGTTTAAAAAAAGCGAGAAGCGCCCATTATTAGATGGTGGTTTTGACCGACATGTTTGAATCAACCGGCATTCTTATCTAAAACTTCCCGCAGCGCCCGGGCCAACTCGCTTTGGCGACTGAAAACGGGAACCTGCTTTTCCGGGCATGCAGCCCGTGGGTTTTTATTTTTTATTATACTATGACATTATTTGTCATACCAAATGTGTTATAATTAGATCGTCGGTATAAAAATGAAATCAGAAAAAATTACGACTTGTTGGCCTCGCACGAAAGACATAAAAGCTCGACCAGTCCTAAAATGGGCCGGTGGTAAGCAGCAGCTTCTTTCCCATTTACTGGAAAAAGTTCCCGGCAGCTATAATAAATATATAGAACCCTTCGTTGGCGGAGGAGCTCTTTTTTTTGCCTTAGAACCCGGTAATGCGATCATTTCCGATTCCAACCCGGAATTAATCAACCTGTATAAAGTCCTGGCAAAGGATGTCGAATCGCTGTTAGATATCTTACAGGTTTTTAAAACAGATAAAAAAAATTACTATGAAATAAGAGCTTTAGATGCCGGTCAACTAACGGATATTGAAAAGGCTGCGCGAACGATCTTTTTAAACCGCACTTGTTTTAACGGACTTTACCGGGTCAATAAGGAAGGCCGGTTTAATGTCCCTTATGGGAGATACGAGAATCCGCGGGTGTACAATCCCAAAGAACTCCGGGCTGCCGCCGGAGTTTTAAAACGAGCTAACATCTTGTGCGCCGGTTATAAACAAATACTGGCTGAAAATGCGTCAGCCGGTGATTTCGTATATCTTGATCCTCCCTATTTGCCGGTGTCGAAATATTCCGACTTTAAAAGATATACCAAAGAACAGTTTTACGAAGAAGATCATGCTGAATTGGCACAGGAAGTTAAACGGCTGCATGAAATTGGCTGCCATGTTTTATTGACCAATTCGAATCACCCTTCAGTCTATGAATTGTACGAAGGATTTAAAATAGAGGTTTTTAAAACCCGCCGTAATATTAGTAGAGATACGAAAAACAGGCGGGGAGAAGATGTAATCGTTAATATACCGCCGCGCAGGAAATTTTTGTTGAGAGTCGAACCACCGCCGCTGAAAAAACAGGTACTCAAGTATCCGCCTACCCGTTTTATGGGCAGCAAACAGACCATTTTGCCTTACATATGGCAGGTTGCGTCTCAATTCAATTTTAATAGTATTATCGATCTTTTCAGCGGCAGCGGTGTAGTAAGTTATATGTTTAAAGCCCAGGGAAAAAAAGTTTTGGCAAATGATTTTATGGCCATGAACGCTGCTTTTTCACAAGCAATGGTAGAAAACAACAAAATAAAATTATCGGCCGAGGATATCGATTCCCTGCTCGACAAATCTGTACAAACAGATAATTTCGTTTCCGGCAATTTTAAAGACCTCTATTTCTCCGCTGAAGACAACCACCTGATCGACTGTATCCGGGCGAATATAAAAAAAATGAAAAGCAAATATAAACGGGCGTTGGCCCTCAGCGCTCTTATCAGGGCCGCGGTAAAGAAACGTCCGCGGGGAGTTTTTACATATACCGGCCACCGCTATGACGACGGCCGGCGTGATCTGAAAATGTCTTTCGAGGAACAGTTTATCAATGCGGCCCGGGTTGTGAACGAGGCTGTTTTCGATAATGGGCAGAACAACCTTTCCCGCTGCGGGGATGGCATGACAACCCGCCGGCAGGCCGACCTTGTTTATATGGACCCGCCCTATTACAGCCCCCTTTCCGACAATGATTATGTCAGACGGTATCATTTTGTGGAAGGCATTGCTTGCGATTGGCAGGGACTGGAAATCCAACAGCACACAAAAACCAAAAAATTTAAAAGCTATCCTTCTCCCTTTAGTTCCCGTTTAGGAGCCAAAGATGCCTTTGATAAACTGTTTAATAAATTTAAGGAGAGCATCCTGGTTATCTCTTATTCATCCAATTCCCTGCCTACCAAAGAGGAAATTTTATCCCTGATATCGAAATACAAAGAACATGTGCAGGTGGAGGCTGTGGATTACCGCTACAGTTTTGCTAACCAGGGCCACCGGGCAGCGGATATTAAAAACAAAGTGCAGGAGTATATCTTCGTCGGTTATTAGGAGGAATGGATATTGAGCTTATGGCACATAGGCAATACCACAGTCAGGACACCTTATAGGCTGAGAGAGGCGTTAATTGTTCTAAAGAACTCGGAATTCTGCGGCAGCCTGTTGGGGCAGGAACGGGAAGCGGGATTCACGGAGCTGCTCCATGAAAAATCTATTGTTAGAGTCGATCGATTAGACGGCAGTGTCAAAAAACCTGCGGACGACGTGGGGAGAAAATGGCGAATTGCTTTGGCACAGTTAGGATTTATAGTGAAGCATCTTGGAAGACCAAAAGAAATACAGCAGAGAGGCATCGATCACAAAATAGAACCTTTCACTACGGGTTTCCCCGGTTTAACCGGGAGACCTTATGAGATCACCCCCAACGGCAGCCGGTTGATTACAGCAGAAAACATTGCGGCACAACAGGAGTGTTATCTCAGGGCATTGGCCTCATATCGTATCCCGTCGATTTTTGAGACCGATTATAAGTTTCCTCCATTTTCACCTCTTCGGTTTGTCTTGGAAATCCTACTATACCTTGAAAATTCAGGAGAAGAGGCGGTAATCAAGCTCGGTGAGATGGCAGCTATAGTTCAATGCAGCACTCCAGCCCATGGAATTGAAAAAGTAGTTTTAGAAATTCTCTCATATAGAAAAGAGAGAGATAAATCAGGAAACAAAAAGAAATTTGATGATGAAAAACGAATTGATGCGGTTTTAGTTTTAGAGAAATCGGTCAAAGCAGGAACGTTGAACGATTATGCAGATTTAAATTTCCGGTATCTTAAGGCCACCGGACTTTTCCAGTCGAAAGGCCGGGCAATCGTTTTACTGCCGGAGAAACAAACTTTAGCTGAACTGCTTACATCGGAAGAGTTTGAAATCCCGGACGATTCCACCTATGTAAAGAATTTGTGGAAAGGCGCTGCGCTTCCTACAGATGATAGAGTGAAAACATTGGAAATACTCAGTCGCTTAACTACACAGTTAAAAGGTCATGGGGAGGAAATAAAAGAAGTCGATCTAACCGGTATGTCCTTAGCTGAACTCACACAAAGACGGCATTCGATTGAAGAACGTCTGATGCATCTCAAAGAACTCTATTTTGCAGAGGGTCAAGCCGATCTTTGGCATGAAATTATAAATATTTTGAGCGCATTCACGGGATCGAAAAGGAAGAGAGTTTCCCGGGGTGAAGAGGCGATAAAAATCCAGCGGGGAGAACATCCCGCTTATTTTGAGTGGATAATTTGGCGGGCATTCCTGGCTGTCGATTCCTTAGAAAATAAACCCTGGGAGAGCCGCAGGTTTAAAATCGACCAGGACTTTTTACCTTTATCGCACGCCCCCGGCGGCGGCCCCGACATGGTGTTTGAATTTGAAGATTTTGTTCTTGTCGTAGAGGTTACGCTCACATCTTCATCCCGGCAGGAGGCGGCAGAAGGAGAGACAGTCAGGAGACATGTCGCCGAAATAGCCGAAAGGTTTGCCGGGACAGGTAAAAGAGTATATTGTATGTTTATTGCACCGGATATAGACAGCAATACTGCCGATACTTTTAAAAGCGGCAACTGGTATAAAAAAGACGATACCAAACTGCCGCTGCAAATTGTCCCCATCGCGCTTGACGGTTTTATTACTTTTTTGGAAGCCGGTTTCAGTGCCGGTGACTTAAAGCCGCCGAGAATTAAAGAGTTGATAGTCGAATGCCGGGCGGTGAGTAACCGGGATGCGCCGGAGTGGAAAAGAGAGATAAGCTCGGAAATAAAACGATTAACATCCAGGTTTCGGCAAAATAAGGGCGCTTAATTCATTCGTGGCTGAGACAGATCCAGCGAATAGGGTTTAAATCGATCCGGATTTCGCGATTCCATCTAAAACTTCCCGCAGCGCCCGGGCCAACTCGCGCTTAATAATGGGCTTCATAACAAAAGTACTCGGCGCAAAAGCTTCGATCTTCTCAACAGAAATAGAGGCGCTAAAACCGGAACAAAATACGATAGGGATGCCCGGCTCGATCTTCCTTACCTCCGCGGCCAATTCCAACCCGGTCAACTGCGGCATGGTCAGGTCCGTCAGCAGCAGGTCGAAACTGGCGGCTGCGGCCCGGAAACTCTCCAGCGCCTCCAAAGGAGCGGTTTTTCCCACCACTTCGTATCCCAACCGCTGCAGCATCAAAGTACCTGCACTTATCAGACCTTCCTCATCATCTACGAACAATATCCGTTCACCACGGCCCGGGGGTATCTCTTCCTCGGTTTTTGCTGCTCCCTGCACCGCCTCCTCCAGGGCAGGCAGCAGCACATGAAAGGTAGCGCCCCGGCCGGTCTCGCTGTATACGGTAATATCGCCGCCGTGACTCTTAACGATGCCGTGAACCACCGACAACCCCATCCCGGTGCCTTCCCCTTTCTTTTTGGTGGTAAAAAAAGGCTCGAAAATACGCTTCATCATTGCCCGCGGTATGCCGTGCCCGGAATCGCCGACACTCAAACGCAGGTAAGCGCCGGCTTCGATATCCTGGTATTTTCCGGCTGCTTGCGCATCTAAATAAATCTTATGCAAGCCCACTGCCAAAACTCCTCCTTCCTCCCCCATGGCATGTGCCGCATTGGTGCAAAGATTCATAATCACCTGGTGCATCTGGGTCAGGTCTGCCATCACCACGCCGGATTTTATCCCGGTTTCCCGGCGGATTTCAATGGTGGCCGGCAGCGACGACCGCAGCAGTTTCAGGGCCTCGTTGAGAACGAAATCGAGAGATAAGGGTTTTCGTTCCACCTCGCCCTGGCGACTGAAAGCGAGAATCTGGTTTACCAGGTCCGCCGCCCGTTCCGAAGCAGCGGAGATTTGTTCGATATCGCCGCGCATGGCGGCTGCATCCGGGTAGTCATCCAACGCCAGTTCCGTATAGCCCGAAATCACCCCCAGGATATTATTAAAATCATGAGCAATACCTCCGGCCAAAGTGCCGATGGCCTCCATCTTCTGCGACTGCATCAAACGCTGTTCGAGCCGTTTCTTATCGCTTATATCCCTGATGATTCCCCGGTAAACGGCAATATTACCTCCTTTGTCGCGCACCACGGCAGCGGTTACCTGGGCGACGATTTTTTCGCCATCTTTGTCCTTTAGGTTTAATTCATAATCTTTTACATAACCTTTTTTTTCGATCTCTTCCCGGAACAGGACTCTGTCCGCCGGGTTGTAGTACAGGGCGGTAACAGGTTCTTTTTTTAACAGGTCTTCCCTTGCTTTTATCCCGAATAATTCCAGGCCGGCGGGGTTCATATCGACTAAAGTTCCTTCGGGCGTGGAAATAAAAATTACATCTTTAGACTCTTCAAAGAGGGTACGGTATCTTCTTTCAGCGGAACGCACCTGGCTGGTCCTGGCTTCAACCTGCTTTTCCAGCAGGGCGGCATAACGCTGCTGGGTAAAGAAACGAAAAATACCGTAAAAAATAACAAGAATAATCAAGATGATTAAGATAGAAAACCACCACCTTTTGACAATAGGTTTTATGATGACCACCTCAGGCGAAACCAGCGGTTCGCTCCATACATTTAATGCATTCCTGGCTTGCAGGTGCAGCCGGTAACTCCCGGGCGACAGCCTGGAATACCTGATAGTCCGGTTATAGGGGTATTGTCCGCTGATCCACTGCCGGTCTAATCCTTCCAGCTTATGTCTAAAAAGAAGGGCTTCTTCATTAATAAAAGAGATACCGCTGAAGTGAAAAATCAGGTTAAGGGTTTTAGGACTTAATTCGACTTTTTTGTCTAAGGGGATTTTGCGATCGTCAGCTTCTACGTATAACAAACGCAGTTTCGGCGCAGGAATCCTGTCCATAAAACTATCGAACTGTTCATTGTAGATAGATAACCCGCGGTTAGTGCCGATCCACAACCGCCCCACACTGTCTACCAGCCCGGCGGCCCGGTTGGTTTCCTGGCCTATTAGGCCTTCGGGCAGCGAGTAATGTATCGCCCTACCGCCGTCCCAGCGCACCACACCGTTATTCGTGCCAAACCAGAGATCCTGCTTCCTGTCTTCAATAATAAAATATACCGGCCGGTTGATCTCGAAATCTTTTTCTTTAAACTTCTCGATGGAGGTTTTTTTTAGGAAATACAAACCGGCCAGCGTACCGACCAACAGGCGGCCCCGGCTGTCTTCCATAATGGCGTAGAGGCTGTTGGCCCTGCTCTTGCCGGGATGCCGGTAGTTCACCCAGCGGCCCGGTTTAACGTCCCGCTGCGGTTTTCCCGGGGGCGCCCGCTCCGTTTTATACATAAAGAGTCCATTTCTAGCGGATGCTATGCACAATGTCCCTGCCATGGTGCGGTAGATTTTCCTGATTGGGTCGCTGGGACTTTGGGCCGCAATTTGAGCGGCATCCTTATTCCCTTTTATTAAAGCAAGCCCGCCCCTGGTCCCTGCCCACACATCATTGTTTTTGTCGATCCATAAACACCAGGCTACTCCCGGCAGGTCATTGGCAAGCCATTTTATTTCTTTTTTTTTGTTAATTTTAGCCAGCCCGGAATTGTCTGCGGCCACCCATATGTTTTGCTTCGAGTCAACTTTCATATCCATCACCCGGGACATGTTAAGCGCAGCATTCTGCGCCGAAGAAAAAGGAACAGGTTGAAATTTACCGTCCTCCCAAAAAGTCACCCCCCGGTTATGGCCCAGGACAAATTTTCCAGGCCGGTATTCCACTACAGCAGTCACTTCGTCTTCCAGTAAACCCTGGGCGGCCCGGTAATTACTAAAGCGGCGGCTGGCTATTTTGTCAAGCCCCCGGGCAGAAGAGATCCAGGTGTTTTTTTCAAAATCCACGAACAGGGAAGAGCAGCCACTGCTGAGAAGACCGTTTTGTATCCCGATGGTTTCCACTACCCCTGTCTTATAATTAAGATAGTAAATTCGATAGGTGCTGCCGATATACAACCCGCCGCGGTAATCGGGCGTTAGGATAAGTGTTTCGCCCCGGTAACGTAAAGGCAGTTCCGTGTCGAAAATAACAATGCCCTCACTGGGCGGTGTTAACCGGCAGGTTTGGCCTATTTTAGTCCCATCATTAAGCGGCGTGTCTTGCGTAGGCTCCCGGAAAACATTTATGTTGTAATCGCTTTCTTCGAAATAGCCCACCCAGCGGTCACCACAGAGCCATACCCGCGGCTCCTTTAAGTGGTATCCCAGGTACCTGCCGCTGTGTTCCACACAGATTCCCCTGATTCCTCCAGCCGGGAGGTTACGCAGGCGTTCCGGGAGCGGGTCAAAAGTACCGCCGCGGTTTAAAACCGCCACACCCTCAGCCGTGGCAATGTAACATTTATCCTTTAATACAGCGATTCCATTCACCGCATTGCTTAATAAACCGTCTTTTGTGGTTAATCTCGTCCACTTTCCCCCTTTCCACAAAAACAAACCCGAACCGGCAGTGCCCACCACTAATACCGGGTTGTCTTCCTGATCCGCGAATAGCCGGAATGACGTTATCTTGACATTTGGCCGGAAATCTATTTTCAATCGTTCTAATTGTTCCCACTCCCTGCCGTCGAAAAGGGCCACAAATATCCTGGTTTGCCGCCCCGGGTCCGCCAGCGCCCAAACTCGTCCCCGGCGGTCAACCGCTATCTTAAAAATAGACAGCGCTGCCACGCCGTCCGACACGGTGTGGTTTTCCCAGGAGACGCCGTTATAACAGGACACCCCGGACCTGGTAGCAAACCACATCCTGCCCAGGTGGTCCTGGGCGATATCGAAGACCTCGGAGGTAGGCAGACCGTCACTCTCTCCATAGTGGCGTACAAGATAGCCCCGGCAAAAAACCGGGAGAACAAAAGAGAAAAATAAAAAAATAAAAAGGAATCGATGTCTCCGGCCGGTTGTCTCTATTGCTTTCTTTCTCGAAGTTGTAAAAAAGGGCATTCTTAATACTTATCTTCCTATCACTTTAATATTTTAACATAAATTAAAAATCGAATCACCTTTGTTTTTGGGTTTTAATTCTCAAAGGAACAAATCATATCGAGTGCCGGCGATTTAGAGCTGCCGAGAATTAAAGAGTTGATTGTCGAATGCCGGCCGGGGGATGTCAAAGGAAAGCAAGGGGTAAAGGGCAAAAACATAACCTATGCTCTTACCTCTTCACCCCTTATGTATCCAGGTACTGGTGAAAAATTGTCGTGCCTGAAGCGTTTTTATAAAAGATATATGTAAAATGCGAATAGGCACGCTCAATATAGACAGCATTTTTCGTGCCAACCCGGGAATCCGTAAAAAATAATTTTTTTATGGGAACAAAATGCTTTACCGGCAATACTTCCCGATAAAACCGAGGCATCCGGGCCGGTGGCAAAAATCATGCAACCCAGGTTGACGTGACCGGTTCGACTCCCCCCTTTTTAGCTTATTTGACAGGTAAAGGGGGAAAGTACAACATGTTGACTGTGTCAAAAAACAAGGCACCCCTTTGAAATCCAGCACGATATATTTGTCTTTATCGTCACGGATGTCATAAGTTTGGATATAGAGCCGGTTTTCCCCAACACACATGCTTTTTCTTAAGTTTACCACGAAGTCTATCTAAAAAAAAGTCTTCGTAAGATTTTGACAAAGGGTTGATCTTTCCAGCCGGGGGGTGTATACTAAAATAATCGGGAAAAGGAGAAAAAATGTTAATAGAGTGTGTTCCTATTCATGATTGGGGCGTGTCTTTCGGATACGGCTTGTTTGAAACCCTGCGGATCTACAACGGCATTCCTTTTCTTTTAGAGGCGCATTTAGATCGAATGTTGGACTCTTCGCGGCAATTAGGATTTTTTCATTTCCCCACAAAAGAAACGTTAACGCGGTTAGTTGACGATTATGTAAAAAATAACCGCTTAGTTGGGGAAGCCATCAGGCTGTCCGTTACTTACGGCAGCCAGGCGAAAAAAATCACGCCCCGGGTTTTTATCACCCACAGACCTGTGCCTTACGGCGCAGCGGATTATGAGCAGGGCATCGCTACTGTTGTTTCGCCTTACCGGAAAAACGAATTTTCCCCGGTTGTAAACCACAAAACCTTTAATCAATTAGAAAATATTTTGTCTTTTCCTCCCGGCGGGAGAGATATTTTCGGAGAATGTATTTTTTTGAATACCTGCGGTTATATTGCGGAAGGGAGCAAAAGCAATCTTTTTTTTGTGCGGGATAAAGAGATACTTACCCCTTCAGTGGATTGTGGACTGCTGCCGGGCGTAACGCGGCGGAAAATTATCGATTTGTTAGCCCGCCGGGGCATCCGGGTGCGGGAAGGCCGCTGTACTCTCGAAGAGTTATGCGAGAGTGAAGAGTGTTTTTGCAGCAATTCCCTGATGGAGGTGCTGCCTATCGTAAGGATCGGCGAGAATCCTATAGGAAACGGGCGGCCCGGCGAATTGACCCGTAAGATTATGTTGTCTTATCGAAAATGTATAGAAAAAGAACGGCAGGCTTTGGGTGAATCATGATTTCCACAAAAAGCGGGCGGTACCCGCAGCCCATGTCGGAGGGCGCCCGCGCCGCGGGCTTCGGTTTTTCAGCAAACTTTCACGAAGTGTCGGTAAAAAGAAATAAAAACGGCAAAGAACCGCTTGTAGTTTTGATCGACAATTACGATTCTTTTACTTACAATGTCTACCAGTATATATGTGAGATAATTCCCAATGCCGCGGTTTTCCGGAACGATGAAATCACCGTCAGCGAGATAGCGGGATTAAACCCGGATTTTGTCGTGATTTCCCCAGGCCCTAAAGAACCCAGGGACGCCGGTATTTCTAAAGAAGTGATCGGGAAATTGGGAAAAAAAACAAACATATTGGGGATTTGCTTAGGGCACCAATGTATCAATGAAGTATTTGGCGGCAGGACGATCCGTGCTCCCAGGGTTTATCATGGCAAGACAACGAAAATCATCAATGATCAGCGCACATTGTTCAGGGGGCTGCCCAAAGAGATCGAGGTGGCCCGTTATCATTCTTTAATCGTAGATAGGGACTGTTTATCTAAGGATTTCGAGATTTCGGCCTGGACTGGGGATGGGGTTGTTATGGGCATCAGGCACAAAAAATACCCCATCGAAGGGGTGCAGTTCCATCCCGAGTCTTTTTTAACGAAGTTTGGGAAAGAGATGATGAAAAATTATTTTTGCCCGGAAAAACCGGAGATCAGGTAGATGGGTTTTCAATTAGGTGATAAAGAAGAACCGTTTTTGTCGGCACCCCGGATCGAGGAATTGGATTCAGGATCTATTTCTATTTATGATATTGCCGAGTATTATGTTGAGCGTTCTCATTTTGTATTTTTAGACAGTCGTTTACAGAAGAGCCGGTTAGGCAGGTATTCGTTTATTGTTTTTGAGCCTTTTTTGATTTTCCAATCGAAAGGAGATGAAGTCTCTATCCAGCAGTGGCAAAGTGAGCAGGCAACAGTAAAGTTAAACAAAAGTTTTTCGGGGGGTCAAG
>JAGLSW010000570.1 GCA_023135565.1 Candidatus Aminicenantota bacterium
CCGGCAGGGCCGCCGGAGGCATGAAAGCCTGTCTTACCTAATCGAACGAGGCGTTCTTATTCCCGCTGTCGGCGCTCTTATTCCCGTTGTCGTCCACCGCCCGGATATTGAAATACACCTTCTGCTGCGTAAGGCCGCTGAAAAAAGGAGGCCGGATAAAAGTGACGGCGGGATTAGCTGAATCGAGTGACAGGCTCAGGCCCCCGAACATGTAGCCGAAATCGATTTCATAATGACTGAAATCGAATTCGTAATTTTCGTTCCATTGGACGCCGACGCGGCCGTTACCCACCCGGGAGGACGTGATGCCGGCCGGAGCTTCCGGGGCGAACTCTAAAATACGGGGCACAAACAGTTCGGTTATCACCTGGTGCCCTGAAGGGCTGGGGTGTTGACCGCCGACGCCCGGTTTTATTTCATCGCTCTTATCCCTGTCTTCCAGGAGAATTTTCCAGCCCTCCGGCGGATAATAATTCCTGAAAGCAGTATAGGTGTCTATATATTTAATGTTTTTTTGCCCGGCCATGGCGATTATCCCGGCATTAAGCGCTTCGATTTGCGCCACTCTATCGGGTATATTAAAACGGTCGTTACGGGGCGGAATGGTGGATATTATTACTTTCATATTCTTGCTTAAGGCCGCGTCCACGATATATCCCAGGTTTTCCAGGGATTCACTTAACACGAATTCTTCATTCCCTTTATAGGCATCGTTGGTGCCCAGCATTAAAAGGAAATATTTAGCGTTGTACACTTGTAATAAACCGTAAATATTCTCCATACGGGAGTAGGTGTCTCCCCCGGACTCACCCAGGTTATAATAGTATATTTTTCCGGCGTCATAAATAGATGCCAGCGTCTCTTTGATTTTTTGTGGGAAGGCAAGTTCCGGGTGGTGATAATCACCGGTAGGATCAAAGGGCAGATTATTCATGCGTATTTTTCCCCAGGTGATGCTGTCTCCAAAAGCTATGTAGGTATTCACCGTTTCGGGGGTCATCTCCACCGGCTGAACCGGAGGCCGGGGGATCTCCTTTTTGTAGATCAACCTGGATTCTAAATTTTCTGTTCTAAAAAGATAACGGCAGCGGTGGTACAGGGTCCTGGTTTCGATGAAGATGCACTCCTCCACACTTTCAAGAAATGCAAAGTTTGCTTTTTCCGTGGAATGAGAATCTCTTTCGTTTATTTCGTCGATATGGCCTACTGTGCCGTCGGATATTACATTATTCTTCAAGAAAAATGTTCTCTCACAGGCCGGGGTGCGGGTGATTCTTTTTATCTCGTCAGTGAGAAAACTGTAAGCAAAAAGGTCGACGTTACCGGAATTATTAGCCCTGAAGATCAAGGCACGGGGCAGGTGGCGGTGGAAAACGATCCCGGGAGCGGCACCGATAAATTTAAAATCACCGGCAGCCAGCACCCGGCTGCTATCTTGCGCCGAATCATAAAGACAGAGAGACGCATCCCCTTTTTTATAATTAATCCAGGACACATAAAAATAGTCCCCGGAAACAACTACCCGGGGGAGAACATTTTCACCGGGAATATCCCGGCTCAGGTTTTTCGCAGCCTCTTCAAAGAGTAAAATGTCGGCGCTGCTGCTGTCCGCAGCGTTTCTTTGAACTTCGAGCCGGTAGGTTTTTTCTTTAAGTTTAAAAATCCCGTGCTGTTCTTGCTGCGGGAATAGGTTGGAGGTCATTAAAAAGTTCAGCAAAACAAAAATCGGGGGAAAAAACAACGTTATAATTTTATTTTTCATGTTGAGATTATAACAAAAGGAATCGTTTTTTTCAATTTGACTTTAAAAAACGTTTTCGGACTTTGTCGGGGAATTATGGGGTTTTCCTAATCGAAGACGGCATTGGAAATAGTCGAGAAATCGCTGCTATTACCGCTGTCGTCAACCGCCCGGATACTGAAATAAACCCTCTGCTGCGAAAGATCGCTGAAAAAAGGAGGCCGGATAAAAGTGACGGCGGCGGAGTCCGAACTAAGAGATAAGTTCAGGCTGCCGGGCATATATCCGAAGACAATTTCATAGTGGCTGAGATCGAATTCATAATTTTCGTCCCATTGGACGCTGACACGGCCTTTATCCTCCTGTGAGGTTGAGATACCTGCCGGCGCTTCCGGGGGGAATTCCAAAATACGGGGCACAAAAAGTTCGGTTATCACCTGGTGGCCTAAAGGACTGGGGTGTTGACCGGCCTCACCTGTCCGGGTGAAAGATGCCCCCCTGTCTTCTAACAGCGATTCCCAGCCCCACGGGGAATTATATTTCCTGAAAGCCGTATAGGTGTCGATATATTTAATATTTTTTTCCCCGGCAAGAGCGATTATCCCGGCATTAAGCGCTTCGATTTGTGCCACTACAAGGGGTGTGTTAAAACCGTCATTCCGGGGCGGAATGGTGGAAATCACTACTCTCATGTTTTTGCTTAACGCCGCATCCACGATATATTCCAGATTTTCCAGGGATTGATTTAACTCGAATTGTATCCACTTATAGGCATCGTTTGTGCCCAGCATTAAAAGGAAATATTTGCCGCTGTACGCTTGTAATAAACCGTAAATATCCCCCATACGGGTATAAGTGTCTCCTCCAGGCTCACCCAGGCTGTAATAGTTTATTTTTCCATAACCATAAATAGTTTCCAGCGTCTCTTTGATTTTCTGCGGGTAGGCAAATTCCGGGTGGCGATATTCCCCGGTAGGATCAAAGGGAAGATCGTTCATGCGCATCTTGCCCCAGGTGATGCTGTCTCCAAAAGCTATATAGGTATTGATGGTTTCGGGAGTCATCTCCACAGGCTGAACAGGAGGCCGGGGAATCTCCTTTTTGTAGATCGATCTGGATTCTAAATTTTCCGGCTTAAAAAGATAACGGAAGTGGTGGTACAGGGTCCTGGTTTCGATGATGATGCTCGCCTCTGTGCTCTCGAGAAATGCAAAACCTGTTTTTTCAGTGGAATATGAATCTCTTTCGTTTATTTCGTCGATATGGCCTACTGTGCCGTCCGAAGTTATATTATTCTTCAAAAAAAATGTTCTCTCACAAGCCGGGGTGCGGGTAATTCTTTTTACTGCACCGGTAAGGAAGCTGTAACCGAACAGGTCAACATTAGTGGAATTATTAGCCCTGAAGATCAAAACCCGGGGCAAGTGGCGGTCGAAAACTATCCCGGGAGCGGCACCGATAAATTTAAAACCTCCGGCGGCCAGCACCCGGCTGCAATCCTGCGCCGAATCATAAAAACAGAGAGACACATCTCCTTTTTTATAGTTAATCCAGGACACATAAAAATAATCCCCGGAAACTACCACCTGGGGTAGAACATTTTCACCGGGTATATCCCGGCTCAGGTTTTTGCTGATTTCCCCATGAAAGAGAATATCCGAACTACCGGCCGCAGGCGATGATGCTGCGACTGTATAGGTTTTTCCTTTCAGTTGGAATATCTTCGGCAGTTCTTCCTCTTGTGAGAACAAGAGGCCCTCTAACAATAAAAAGACAGACAGCGCGACAAACAGGAAATATATAATTTTGCTCTTATTTTTCATAGAGCAATTATATCAAAATATCCCCTTTTTTTCAATGTTCGATGAAATTGAGGGACGGAAATTGAGGGACGGTGCGAAAGCGCTGATTAA
>JAGLSW010000571.1 GCA_023135565.1 Candidatus Aminicenantota bacterium
CGAAGCCGCTTATCGCCTCCCCGTGTGTACGGGGCTAATTTTTCGGCATATCTATCTTGAATTTCAGCAGCTTGCCTTCGCCCTCTTCGTCATCGGCAAAAACATAAAGATAACCCGATTTGAAAATAAGGCGGCGGCTCTTAATAACATAATTATCAGGCATCTCGATCTCACCGTGGTATAGGTATTTACCCCGGGCAGAGAAAATATCTACCTCCCGGCCCGTCTCATTCTCTAAATCGCTAATAAATACATAGATCAAACCGTTTTCGTCGATTTTAATGCGGTTGAAAAAAGTGGCTTCATCAGGCATGGATTTTACCATCTGGTCAAGCATCTCTTTGGGCATTTTACGACCGTTTACTATGACATTTGAGAATCTTTTTCTTTTATAGGCGGTGGAGATTTTTTTTCGTTTCCTGCCTTCTAAAGTAAAAGAAAATATCTCCTTTCCATCTAAACCGGTTTTTTTGATGTGGTATTTGTCGCTTTTGCCGAAGTAGAGATAGTTGTCCCGCGCACCTAACACGATCCCCGGTGTAGAGGAGCTATCTTTTACCCGCAGCACCATGCGGCCTGAAGTCGCGGTCAACGATTCTTCCCGGGGGATTTCCGCGATGACTTTGCTTTTCTTGCTCTGCATATCGTAAATTTTGAGCGTATCCGGCCTCTTTTTTCCCCTGTCGCCGTCGCCGGTGTAGATAAAGCGCCCAGCATCTAAAAAAGCCATAGGAAAGATCATTGCGCCTAAATTTATAGATTTGATATACTTTCCTGTTGTGGAAAAGAAGTGAAATTTACCCATCTCCGGCACGATGATTTGGTCGCCTAACAGGAAAAAGTTGAAAGCCATTCTGAATTCGCCCGGGCCTTCGCCTTTTTTGCCGAAGGTATAGAGGAATTTTCCATCCGCGGCGAACACGAAAAACTTTGACTGCATCGGTTCTAAGACGTATATTTTCCCGCTCTCATCCACCCGGATCATGCCTACCCTGACCAACACATCTTCCCCGGCATCGTCCGTGGCCCAGACTTTTTGCAGGTTAAAGTCCCATTCGCCTTTTAGGGGTTTTGCCTTGTTCTCGATAACCTTACCGGCGCCGAAAACATTAAGACACAGCGCCGATATTGCCAATAAAATCATGATTTTATTCATTCGTTACTCCTTGAAAATTAAAATTGTAATAATATAAAACGCAAAAATCGATCATATAGTTTCGCTCTGCCAAAATCCGGTTATGTCCGATGCTAAATTTTCAAAACGAATTGTACATTGAAGATCGAGCACTGCTCATATTAGGTTCTTTTTTAATACTTTTATATCCCCGTCTTTTAGGTCCCTGAGTTTCAATAAATCCCTATGAAAGAGTAATTCAACCTCCGGTTCCAATCCTTCCCTGTTCAGCAGCACTTTGGCCAGGAGAATTGTTTCACTATCTCCACTGTCGAAATTTTCCTGCATTTTTTCCGCTTTTAACAGCCTGTGGTCATAGAGTTTCGATTTAAAATTTTCATTAATATTGGAACCGATATACCTGGACCTCGAATAGTTTTGTAAGCCTATGATCAGGTTGGACGCCTGTTCGATGCCCCCGGCCTCTTTTAGATTATCTACCAGGAGAATGTCGTATTCCGGTATCCCTTTTTCTACATAGGGAAATTGCGTCCCGCATATAATAGGAATTTTTATCTCGTTAGCGATCATTCTTAACTCTTCCGCGATTTCCTGCAATTGCCGGGAGCGTGATAAGTTGCTTCTTTTCCTGTCGGCTTTGATTTTCTGGAAAAAGTCGATAAATACAGCGCCTATAGTGAAGGTGTTATTAAACGACCTGACAGCGTCGATTAAATCCCTGATATCATAGTTACTGTCGATAATATGTATCCCCTGGGACACCTGCAAAAATCTTCCTAAACCGATATATTCGAGGTGATTATTGCCTTTGTCCATAAGGGCGGCGGTGTCCCGGGTTCTAAACTCATTTTTCCAGCGGGAGAGATTGGTTTCCAGGTTTTTTTTTTCGCTGAAAGGGGTGTCGCCCGACATGTTGATTAATTTTATTTCGATATCTCTTCTAAGTTCTTCATAGGTAAAAAAAAGGAAATGTCTATCTTTATACATGTGAGCCATGTTCAGCAGCACGTTCAGCATAAAGAGCGATTTGCCGTGCCTGGGTGCGCCGGTGACCGCGGTTACGGCGCTGTTGGGGATAGAGATGGTGTTGTCTAAACCGCTAAAACCGGAAGCCAGTCCCTGCGGTCTATTTTTCACTTCTTCGAGCAGTCTTTCTATTTTGAAAGGTTCCGCGTCTCTCAGGAAATTTCGATTGATTTTTATTTGTTCTGCTTTTGTTCTTTCGGGGAAGATACTTTTTATGATACCGCTCATTTGGCCGGTTTGCATCTCTTCCATATCTAATTCCGGTATGTCGTCGATTTCGCTTTGCAGTTTTTTGGTTATATCATCTATTTTGAAAGAGGAAGTCGATTTCTCGTCGTCAATTCTATCTTCTTTTCGCACCGTTAATGTTTTGTCGTACATATCGGCTTTGCTGTTGGCTATGGTTACATCGTTATCCGGGTATACTTCATCGTCTTTTATTTTCGATTCGTCCATGGCTCTTTTATATCATGAATATCTCTGCTTTGTCAACCGGGAACTCAAGAGAAATCAGGAGAAGCCCCTCCTGATCCTCCGCTCTTGACATTAAGCGCCGCCGGGGGTACAATCCCTATTATGGCAAATACACCTACAGTATATAAACGTTATATTTTTGCGGTTTCCGATGCCTCGGGAAAGACCTGCCGTATGATTGTGAATGCGGCTCTGAGCCAGTTTAAGAGTACAGAGGTTATACTGAAAACCATTTCCGATGTGTTGACCATCGAACAAATCGAAGAGATCGTCCACTGGGCTGCCGGTGTGAATGGAATCATTATTTATACTATGGTTTCCCCCGAATTCAGGAGAAAAATAACCGAATTGGGGCGTTTGAACGGTGTGCCCACAGTCGATATCCTGGGCCCGGTGTTGATTCGGCTCACCGACATGTTGGAAATTTCCCCCTTAGCGCAGCCCGGTCTTTTTCGCCAGTTAGATGACGATTACTATATGCGTATCGAGGCGGTGGATTTCACCATCAAGCATGATGACGGCCTGGGGTTGAAAAACCTGGACCAGGCGGAGATCGTTATTTTAGGGGTATCCCGCACTACCAAAACCCCGGTCAGCATATATCTCTCTTACCGGGGTTGGAAGGTAGGAAATATTCCGCTGATTTACGGGCGGGAACTGCAGCCGGAGGTGACAAAGATAAATCCGAAAAAGGTGATCGCCCTGACCGTTAAGCCTGAAGTTTTACTGCTCATCCGCCGGGAACGGGAGAGGCGTTACAAAGACCTGGATTTAGTGGGCTATACCAATGTCAGGGAGATCGAGAGGGAGGTGAATTTCGCTTTAGATTTGTATAAAAAACTCGGCTGCCAGGTTGTCGATGTCACTCACAAGTCTATAGAGGAAACGTCCACGGAGATCATGCGCCTTATATACCAGAATATGGGTTCGAAAAAAGGGATGTATGTGTAAAACCCCACTCGCGCCCCGTACGCACGGGGGGGCGATA
>JAGLSW010000572.1 GCA_023135565.1 Candidatus Aminicenantota bacterium
AAACTCTCCTAAGCAGCCGGAGCACAGCCCGGTAGATTCTACCTGGGCCACTTCGATATATTCAGTCACTACAGTATTGCATTTTCGGCATCTATCGATTGTTATTTTTCCTTCCTGCACTCACTGCCTCCGTTGTCATTTTTCCCTTCCTCTCTCCGCTTAAAAACACACGTCACACAGGTGCCTCGATTTATCTCCGGCCGGCAGGCAGGCGAGAAAGCTACGAACTCCCAGCCCTCCGCTGCGAGATCGTTCAGGCGCTCCTCGCCGGAACGATGAAACTCACCTATAGAAACCACCTTGTACTTCTTGTTATTATTTTTTTGGCTCATGCTTCCTCCGTTTTCTCTTTGGCTTTTCTTTCCGCACCCTCCGCTGCCTGTTCCGCAACTCTCCTGGGCATGTCGATATCAAGCTTCCCATATACAGGCGGCTTGTACTCCCAGTACGGGTATACTGCTTGGCTATTGCTTTTTTCCATTATGCCGCACTTCGCCTACAATATATTGCCTTGATACCTTTCGGGGCCACAGATATATCCGGTTTCCAATTCCAGGTCTGGCTTTCCACATCTATCAATATTGTGCCGCAGCCCATTTCAACTTTATGGGTGTAAGGATCATCAAAAAGATGCCGCAGCATATTCCTATTCTGGGGTTCCCATGGAAATTCCGAGCATGATACTGTGATCCAGCGCGGCCCGCGATATGTGATCTCGAATCTCCCTTCCGCGATACCTTCCGCCAGTCGGCGACCCAGGCCGGGGAAATCCTGGAAATCTTCGTTGTACACGTTTATCGTTGCCATCCTGCCTTCTTGATATGCGGGCATAGTTGGTTGGCCTCCTTTGCTGCACATCGCACACTTAATGAAAAACCCTTGAGTTGTTTCTTCACCATTTCGGCACCTTTAGCGATCGCCGCAGCAACCGCATCGGTCGCCCATTGTGGGTATATTCTTCGGAATTCTTCACTCGGCCCTTGGAGCTTGAGGAGTTGGGCGTGGACGTTTCTCGGAATTACTATTGCACCATTGTTTGCTGCCTTTTTGCTTTGCTGCTTTTTCATCTTACCTCCAGGTGCCGGGGGGGAAGGGGAAAGGGAAGGGATTGGAGATACAAAAAAACCGGATAGCTGAATCGATCCCCTCGGAGAATCCGGGCGACCATTGTTTTTGACATCGTGAATCTATCGGCTACATCCTGCTGGCTGATTTCGTGGTATCCCAATTTGGCTTTGAAAATCCGCCTATAAGCGGGATGGTTGGCATAGAAATGTTCTCTTGCTTTGACCACTTCGGGGTCACTCCGTTTAGCCCTTACGGGGTGCCCAGCGGGTAACTCGTTCCTATTGTTTACTTTCATGCACATATGTTAATAAAAAATATCCCTTTTGTCAAGCGAAATCTGAACAAAATTTCTAAAAAATATTTTTTTTGTTAATAACCTTGAAATTACTTGAAATTTATTATACAATTTGCTCTTAAGGTCTTGATAAAATGAAAGAACTACTCGGTGATCGTTTAAAAAAACTACGAAAAGATTTGGGCTATTCTCAAATAGAAATTTCTAAGAAACTTCGTATATCTCAACATTCATTCTCAAATTATGAGAATAATAAAAGGTTTCCTGATTCTCAATTTTTAACTGAATTGCATTCCATTACAGGAGTTAGCCTAAACTGGCTTATCATTGGAACCGACGGCATGTATACTAGCGATTATTCTGGCCTTAGTCCGAGTGATGAGCTTTCAATTTTGTCAAAAAGAATGCAGCAATTAGTAAAAACAATCTCAACAAATACTATCGGAGGTTAACTATGAAAAAAATATCTTTTCTCACTATTATTTTTCTATTATTAATGTCAATTAGCTCTCATGGCTTATTTATATTTAATGAAACCGAGTCAGCTTTTGATGAGCCGGATAACATCAAGGCGTTAATAATTCAAGGTGCGGGTCAATTCCTTTCAACTTATAACAACTTCATCTCTTTACTTCATGCTTTAGAATTATCATCAAATGATGTCAACGAACTGAATTCCCTCTTAATTAACGTCACAGTGAATATGGAAAAAGCTAAGTCATCCTATAAACAATTATCAATAACAGCATATAATACTCCTTATAAACAAGTTGTTATTGATAATATTATAGGATTCGATTACACGGGTTTTCAAGAAGAGAATCAACCGATTCCTCTGATATTTAAAAAGGTTATAACTCGCCTATCAACTGGGAATATTTCGGGGGTATATAGTGATGTATATGACCTCACTTCTGAAATATTAGCTCTTTTACAAGAAGTTGACTTTCAGACTAATGTAAAATCAAATATATTCCTTTTATATAAGATCAACCAAAAATTTATCGAAGCGTTTCTAATAGGTCAATACGTAGCAAACATCTTTAATTTCATTTAGCTTAAAGAGGAGGGCAATTTTAATGAGGAGTAAACGATGAAATATCTAAAACTTGAGTTAATGCGGTACTTAAAGAAAAAATCCGTAATCTCATTCTTTGTTGTTTTGGCAGTAGCTATAGTTCTACTTCACGACGGGATTGGAAAGTACAAAAACGCCACAAATATCTACAAAGAAAAATTTCAAACCATTGAGGCTGAGAAGGTTAATCAATATATTCTGTATACCCAACTCGGTGGTTACGGAGTAAAACTTTTATTTTTACCTAACCATCTGAGCATTATCTCGGATATTTCTTTTGAGAAGCTAACGTCAACAATTAACTCCGGGGAAAAACTGTCAATAGCTCAGCCTATGATGAGTGAAATTTATTCTGGTCGATCAAGTCATTACATGAGTTTCATTGGTATAATTCTTCTCTTTTTTAGCTCTATTTCCCTATGCTATGGTGCAGATGTTCTCGCTAATAAAGAGTGTTTAAGGCTTGTTTCAAGCTTTGTTAATCGAAACAAGCTTTTTATTTTGATTTCATGTTCAAGAATTTTTCTTTTAAATTTTTTGTTGTTCGTTGTTTTTATGGTTTCGTTGCTATGGTCAATGTTGAACGGGCTATCTCTTCTCAATTTGCAATTTTTCAGTATTTATCTTATGGCATCTGCCATCAACATCTTTTTCTTTTTTGTCGGAGTTTCTTTGGGGGCTATTAAGGACAAATCCCTAAAAACTATATTTATAATTTCATTCTATCTTCTCTCAGTAGCTTTGATCCCATTTTCTATAAACAAAATTATTGAAAAAAGAGCCAATAAAATTCAGGAACCTTTAGATTTAAGCCTTAAAAAGCTGAAGCTCATCATGAATGTTGAACGCGATTTTGTGAAAAAATATGGAGGTTTGTTTAAAAGCGGTGATACTCCAACAGATTTTGTTAAAAAAACAGTTATTGATGCTTTAAATACAGAATACAAAAAAGTACACAAGCTTGATAGTGACCTAAGAGCCGAGCTTTCAGAAAATGCCCGTTTTTATTTTTTCCTATCTTCTCTTTTCCCTACCAGCTTATTTGAATCTTTTACAAATGAAATATCCGGGAGTGGTTATAAAGCTTTTATTGATTTTCATCGCTATACCCAGGAGCTTAAACGAGATTTTTTAAAATTTTATGTTGACAAGAAATTCTTTTCAAAACACCTCCCTGGTCTTGTTGAATCTTTTATTAAAGGTGACAGTAATACTTATATATCCAAAAGCTATTTGCCAGACATGTTTTTTTTCGGTATTATCATCTTTTCCCTTCAACTTATTGGAGTAACAATTCTCTCTTTTTATATCTACAGGAAACATGTTTTTATTGCACCTCCAATCAATGATATTTTCAAGATCGGAAAAGGCAAGTGTCGTGTTTGTTTAACTTCTGATATGGATTACAAAGATCGAATATTCGCTTGTTTCAAATCAAACAAGAATCTTTTATATTTTTGTAATCCAGATCAAATCCCCCCTGATTATTACGTCAAACACTTTGTAGATTTTATCCACAGCCTGATCGGAATGCCGGTAAAAGATTATGGCATTGATAACCCTAATCAATATTTTCAATCTCTCGACACTGATTCAAAGATAAAGACCCTTCTGTTTTTATTTGGCCTTGATTTTGATTTATTTGTATTCAGTTCTCCTGAATCCAATGATTCAATAGAAATTATCACAGATATTGTCGATAAATTAAAAAAGGCATCGAAAGCGATTCTCTATATTACTAACAATTTAACGCTTGCCGGTAAAATCTATGATGGTGATTTCATTATCCCAAAAGAGACAAGCAATTTTCAAATTTAAGTCTTGAGTTGTTAGGGTTGAGTAATGTTTTGGCTGCTGCTGAAAACGCCGCAAGAGGTTGCTGAGCTAAGCTCTGATGAGCAGTTTTACCTGGGCACCATGGTTTCCCTATCCCTCTATTATATATACTATATATAGTATCTCCCGGCCAGTCCCAGGCGGCCCCGGCCAGTCCCGTCATATGTCCTCTTATATAGGACCTATTTTTTTCTCATGAGTTATTGAAATTTTTGATTTTTTTTTGGTGGCGCCACACTTGATCGGCGC
>JAGLSW010000573.1 GCA_023135565.1 Candidatus Aminicenantota bacterium
TTTTCTTGCCTTCGGCGCCCCTGCCGGGGGCCAAACTTTTGATAATTAGAATCAAAAGCGTTCCCTGCCGCGAAGCGGCTTTTCGCCTCCCCGTGCGTACGGCGTTGAAAAAGTTTGAACAAAACTTTTTATAATTAAAATCAAAAGCACTCACCCGCTGCGAAGCGGCTCATAGGTTCCCCGTGCCACGGGGTTGACTTTGGTTTTTTTATGTCGTATATTTAAACCATGAACGACGTCATAATTTTCTTTAGGAGGAAAACATGAAAAAACTAATCTTACTATCTATTTTACTGTCTTTTTTTATGGTTGCATCTAACCTGTGGGCAGAGGATGATTCTTTCTCTTATGACCTGCAAATCCGCCACCGCTGCGAGATGGACGGCAAAGACTTTAATGCCGGTACAGGCTATAACGACTTCAACCTGCTGCGCACCCGCCTGAACCTCACTTTCAAACCGGCGAAAAATCTCGAAGCCTTAGTGCAATTCCAGGACGCCCGCATTTTCGGGGAAGAGAGCAGTACAATGGAAGGCTCCGCCGATAACTTAGATATCCACCAGGCCTATTTCAAAGTGAATAAGCTCTTCGGCCTGCCGCTTACCCTGAAATTAGGACGCATGGAACTATCCTACGGCAGCCAGAGACTGCTGGGAGCCGTGAACTGGCACAACATCGGCCGCAGCTTCGACGGGGTGTTGCTCACTTTCAAATCGAAAAAACTGAGCGTAGACTTCTTCAGGATGCAGGTGGATGAAAACTTAAGAACAGGCAATGTGGGCGACGAGTGTTTCTTGGGCGCCTACGCGGATTTAAAACTGTCCCCTAAGTATACCACCCAGGCTTTCATTCTCTGGCAGAAAGGAGCGTCCAGCGACTCCTTAAGCCGTTTCACCGCCGGGTTTTATGCGAAAGGAACGTTGGGCAAATTCCGGCACCAATTGGAATTCGCTTACCAGGGCGGAAAGCTTTTAGGCATGGATGTGGCAGCCTTAATGGGCGCTTTTAATGTAAATTTCACCTTGAGCAAGAAAGGAATGGCCCCGGACTTTGCCTTAGGCGTAGACTACATGAGCGGCGACGGCGACTCCTTAGACGGTAATTTTAAAGTTTTCGATACTCTCTATGCCACAAACCATAAGTTTTACGGTTTTATGGATTATTTTACAAGTATCCCCGGTAACACCTTCGGTTTAGGGTTAATGGACATCCACGCCGGATTGTCCGTCAAACCTTTTAAGAAAACTACTGCCGGGGTAAAGTACCACATGTTTAAAGCCGATAAAAGTTATACCCTGCCCACAGGAGCGACAGCCGGGGATTTCGGAAATGAAATCGACTTTACCTGCAAATACGCATACAGCAAACAGCTTACTTTTGTTGTGGGCGCATCCGTCTTTATGCCGGGAAAAATCTTCAAAACCATCAGGGGCGAAGATACCGCCACCTGGTTCTACCTGATGACCATCTTCAATCTATAGCGAATCTTTTAATCCTGTTCTTTCCCCTTTCGTAACATATGATACGGATATTGTCGCCCCGGGGCGATAGAGTTATATTCTAAAAAGGCTGCATCATAAATATAGATTCAAATTTAGGAGGTTTGAATGAACTATAAAAAGCTTACTTTATTTATTTGGGTATTCGTTTTTTTGCTGCTCTCCGCCTGGAGCAGTCAAGCGTCGGATTTTTCGGCGGCATCGGATAAGTGCATCACCTGCCACAAAAAAACCAACCGCGCCCTGTTCAAAGAATGGAGCCGCAGTAAACACCATGACGGCGGCATCGGCTGTTACGAGTGCCACCAGGCAAAAGCAAAGGCAAAAGGGGCTTTCCTACACCAGGGCAAACATATCAAAATCATCGTCAGCCCTAAAGACTGCGCCGAATGCCACGAGCAAGAAGTAAAAGAATTCTCAGATTCCCACCATGCCAGGGGCAGCAGGATTATCGGTTCTTTAGATAACTGGCTGGCCGAAGTGGTGGAAGGCAACCGGGCCTACAAAACAATAGGTTCTCCTCATGGAGAGTCTGCCGCCGCGGTCAACGGCTGCTGGCAGTGCCACGGTTCCCAGGTAAAAGTACTGGAGAAGGGCAAATTAGACCCGGCTACCTGGCCCAACTCCGGCATCGGCAGGTTGAATCCCGACGGTTCCGAAGGAAGTTGTTCCGCTTGCCACGGGCGTCACCTTTTCTCCGCCGCAGTGGCCAGGAACCCCGAAAATTGCGGTAAATGTCACATGGGGCCCGACCACCCGCAGTTGGAGATTTACAACGAATCGAAACACGGTATCGCTTTCCGGGCCAATATCGACAGGATGAACTTAAATAGCTCCAAATGGGTAGTAGGCGAGGATTACAGCGCTGCTCCCACCTGCGCCACCTGTCACATGAGCGCCGTTAAAGGTCTACCCCTGACTCATGATATCGGGCTGCGCATCAGTTGGAATAACAGGCCGGTAATTTCCGTGCGCCCCGAAGTGGCGGACGCCAAAATGAACCTACCGGGTAAAGATATCCCCTGGCAAACCAGGAGGAAAAACATGCAGAAAGTATGCAGTTCCTGTCACAGCCGGAGTTTCGCTGTTAATTTCTACAGCCAATACGATGCCCTGATCGATCTTTACCACGAAAAGTACGCCAAACCGGGACTGGCCCTGATGAAACTGGCAGCGCCTCTGCTTTTCCCGGTAAAATTCGCCAATAAAATCGATTTCGTCTGGTTTGAATTGTGGCATCATGAAGGCCGCAGGGCGCGGCACGGCGCGTCCATGATGGGGCCTGATATTACCCACTGGCACGGCACTTACGAACTCGCCCGCAATTTTTATTCGGAATTCATCCCCGAAATCAAACACCTGATCGCGGACCATCGCGGCGGAGCGAAAGCAAAAGAAGCCGGGAACCTGGAAAAGAAACTGCAAGAAATCCTCAATAATACGGACCACAGGTGGTTCCTCGGCAAAATGGATGCCGCTGAGAAAGAGAGAAGAAAGAAACGGCTGAAGGAGTTCAAAGCGAAACAATAACCCCACAGCACAGAACAAATTGGCCTCCGGCGGGGGTGCGGCGCACC
>JAGLSW010000574.1 GCA_023135565.1 Candidatus Aminicenantota bacterium
CCCCGGCAGGGGCCGCCGGAGGCTCATAGGTTGGGTGCGCCGCACCCTCCTATGCTTTTTGCTTCCGGGGTTGATTATATCTCCGTTATATACTATAATACAGCTTCGTTTTTGTCTCATTTTTACAGAACCAGAAACTTTTCGCCGGTAATAGGAGTATAGATGAACCGAATTAAACTATTAAGTACGATCTTTTTTATTACTTTTTCTACAGTAGTGATAGAAATCTTATACACGCGGCTGTTCGCCGTGATCTACCGCAGTTCTTTCGCTTTCTTAATGATCTCGCTGGCCCTCTTCGGCTACGGCCTGAGCGGGGTCTTCATGTCCGTTTCCAAAATCGCAAAAAAAAAAAACGCCATAAAATACTTAGAATATTTTATCCTGCTCTACGCCCTGTCACTGCCCTTTATCTACAAAATCACCCTGATTTCCGCAATCGACTTCCTCCATCTTTTTAACCCCTTCAGCAACTTCTTACTGCTGCTGCTCAATTTCCTGGTTCTCCTGGTGCCTTTTTTCGCAGCCGGGGTTTCATTAGTTCTGATTTTTACCCTCTACTCTGCGGAAATCGGCCGCCTCTATTTTATAGATTTAATAGGCGCGGCTTTGGGCGGCATCGCTATCATTCCTCTTATTACCGGCGTAGGTCCTTCCAAAGTCATACTGTTGATATTTCTTATTTTGATCCTATTGTGGTTTCTAATTTCCCGCTTTAACAAAACTAAAAAAACGGTGATTTTCCTGCTGGCTGCGTTGAGTTTCGTAGGCATGTACAGGTTCTCCGCGGAACTGTTCCCGGTGGTGCCGAAACTGAAAAAAAGACAGTACCTGAAACACTATCGGGAAAAAAAGATCGAACACAGCAAATGGAGCCCGATTAACAAAATAGATGTGGTACCTTTCGTGAAAGGGAAAAAAAGAATCTGGATCGACGCCGGCACCATGCAGTCGGACTTAATCAAAGCGCCTATCGGCCTAAAAAACCTGCGGCCGAAAAAATGGGTCAACGAATCGATTGCCTACCAATTAGTGAAAAAAAAGAGGTCCGCTTTTATTATCGGGTCCGCCGGAGGTTTCGAGGTGCTGTGCGCCCTGTCTCATAATGTCAAAAATATCGTGGCCGTAGAAATGGACCCGGAAATATGCGACATAGTGCTTAATAAATATGCCGAATATATCGGCGATATTTTCCACCACAAAGGAGTGCACCTCAAAGTAGACGAAGGCCGCAGCGTACTGAAAAGACTGAATAGAAAATTCGACGTCATCCAGATGGTTAATTCCCATAATGCGGATACGCTGCTTTCCGGCGGTCTGAGTATCGCCGAAACCTATACCTATACGGTGGAAAGTTTCAAAGACTACTGGAACCACCTGAACGACGACGGTTTTGTCTCTATCATTCATTGGTTCGGGGAAAGGATGTTTTCCACGGCCTTCCAGGCGCTGCGGGAAATGGGAATAGAGAACCCGGAGAAAAAGTTTTTTGTCAGCGAAGCCACCATCTATACTTTTTTCTTTATGAAAAAGGGCGACATTAACGCCGAAGAGATCGAAATCTTGACCCGGTTCGCCAAAAGGAACCAACGCATCGTATACTCCCCGGACAGGGAAAAAGATACCCTGTACTATAAACTCGCCTCCCCGAATTACCGGGAAGCGATAAAATCTTCTTCTATCAACATCTCCCCGACCCGGGACAACTCGCCCTATTTTAACCAGGGCAACCGCATCGGGCAATTTAGTTTTACAAACAATTTTATGAAAAACAAACGCCGCTTCGTAATCGATTTCGGTCTCGTATATTCCAACAGCGTGTATCTTTCCATCCTATTCGCCGCGCTTTTGTTTTCCCTGGCCCTGATATACCTACCTCTAAAAATCAGGGCAAAAGAGAAAGCCGATTTCAGATCGATTTTTTATTTCTTTTTTATCGGGCTATCTTATATTTCGGTGGAGATCATCTTGATCAAAATTTTCCAACTGTATCTCGGCAGCCCGGCCTACTCTATCTCTGTGATCATCTTCTCCCTGCTGGTATCTTCCGGGATCGGCAGTTTGTTTTCCAAAAGAATAAGCACTTTATTTAAAAATAAAACCATACTATATCTATCGTTGTTTATCTTTTTCGTATTGATATTATATGCCCTGTTCCTCTTCGATGTGATCTATATGTTGATTCGTTTCGGGCTGGCTCTGCGGCTGCTTATTTCTTTTATTCTTATTTTCCTGCTCGGTTTCCCCATGGGAGTTTTCTTTCCCACCGGCCTGAAGTACTTAGGCGAAACCAACAAAGCCATGATCGGATGGGCCTGGGGCGCTAATGCTTTTGCCACGGTTTTAGGTTCGGTGCTAACTGTTATCGTAGCCATAAACTGGAATTTCTCGATTGCCCTGGTACTGGCCGGTCTCTCTTATCTTGCTGCCGGGATCATTTTCAAACAAAATTAGAGGGCACCCTAAAATTTCTGTTAACTTACCTCCGGCAGCCCTGCCGGGGGCCAAACTTTTGAAAAAGTTT
>JAGLSW010000575.1 GCA_023135565.1 Candidatus Aminicenantota bacterium
GTCAATTTAGGTGAGCGCTATAGTTATTACTGGCTTTAAAATAGTCATAAATACTTTTGTACGCATTTATTTGAGGTTCTCTTAGTTGAGGATTTTCTTCAATGTTAAAATCAGTTGTGAGAAAAAAAGCTTCAATTGGTTTTTTAGCTTTTATCCAAGCATCTAAACTTTCGGTATTAAAAAGCCATTTATTTTCAACCTTATTTGCTGGAATTTTTCCTTCTTTTGCCATAGAATCGAGAACTGTTTCACCTATACCGATATAGTTAGCGGCTTCCTCAATTTTTATCCATTTACTCATACTCACCTCATTAAGATAATCTAAAATGCCTTAAAGCTCTATAGGACCGTTTTTTCCTACGTGCATACTATAATATAAAATACTCCAATTGTCAAGCGATAATAATCAGTACCCCGGCAGTATATCGTTTGAAAGTGTTTGCGATTTCTTAGAAAATGCAAAAATTGGGGGCGCTCATTAGAAATTCATTGTCAAGAGGGTAGACTGGTTTTTTTTATTTTTTTGCAGTTCTAACTTTTGTCAATGCTTAAGTTTGTTCAGCGACCGGGATTTCGTGCGTTTCGGTTACAGACACGATCAACATTTAATGCAAGACGTTCTGCTCCAAGCGCTCATCTGGATCAAGGCAATTCAAACACCGGGTTCCCGGTGTTTATAGTGGTCTTGCTTGTCAAGACCAAATTACGCCGCGCTCTTAAGTGCATCCCCAGTCACCTCTATCTTGCTCCCTGCTCCCCGGTAAACCTCACAAGGAGTCAGGTAATTCAATGATTGATGGAGCCGTCTTTGGTTGTAGAAATTCATATATTCCTGCAAACCTTTTTTACATTCCCATACGCTTTCATACGATTTGATATACACCTCCTCATATTTTAGCGACCGCCAAAACCGTTCGATGAATATATTGTCCAGCATTATTCCCCGGCCATCCATGCTGATATTTATCTTACTGGATTTCAATAATTCAATAAACCGGGCACTGGTAAACTGAGACCCCTGGTCTGTATTGAAATACTCTGGTGTTGCTTTGCTTAACGCCTCGTTTAAAGCATCCACACAAAAATCTGTGTCTAAGGTATTTGATAGCCTCCAGGACAATATAAAGCGGCTGTATAGATCGATGATCGCCACCAGATACACAAAACCATGCCCCAGGCGAATATAGGTGATATCGGCTGCCCACACCTTATCAGGTCTATCAATTACAACGGTTTTAAGAAGATACGGATATATTTTGTGCTCTTTATCACTGATGCTGAGTCTCGGCTTTGGGTATATCGCCTCGATCCCCAGGATTCTGGTAGTGTCAAGTATTCTGTGTACATATTTTTTAGTGATATAATTATATACAATATAGATAAAAATGGGACAGGCAAGATAACCTGATAATTTTAAATCGCGGATAGCACTTGATCTTCGTCTGATTAAAATCGATCTTCCGAACATCGCCATCGAGCCATCG
Organism: Candidatus Aminicenantota bacterium; assembly: GCA_023135565.1. GTDB lineage: Bacteria > Acidobacteriota > Aminicenantia > UBA2199 > UBA2199 > JAGLQA01. The sequence continues at coordinate 1,485 of JAGLSW010000575.1, forward strand.
AACATCGATGTCGATCTTCCAACCCTCATCGTCGATATTCAAACCTTCAAACACGATCTTATTTTCTTCAAATACGATCTTCTGAGCATCAAATCGGTGCTCCGGCCATCGAATCAGCCCGTCCAATCAGCATCGAGCAGCCCCAGCTCCAGCCGACAGCCCCAGTCCTTTCAGAGTTCGCCGAGCACAGTCCCTCGAGGCTTTAACTTTTCCCCCTGATTGAAAAAACAGGGAATTCATACTATAATAGCAATATGGAAATAAACGAGAAAATTAACTATTGGGTAGAATTGTCAGACTACGACCTTGAAACTGCTGAAGTTATGCAAGAAACAAAACGATTTCTCTATGTCGGTTTCATGTGCCATCAAGTTATAGAAAAAATTCTTAAAGCCCTATATGTATCAATCCAAAATTCCACCCCTCCTTATACTCACAATTTAACATCATTGACAATGGATAAAACAGAAGTTATAAAAAAAGTAAAAAAATATGCGCAGGTAGTAAAAGAAAAATTCCCGGTTCGCATGATAATCCTTTTTGGTTCCTATGCCCGGGGCTGCGCCCGGGAACACAGCGATATCGATGTGGCTGTAGTCGTTGATCACAATGATGAAGACTACCTGGAATCCAGGCAGCAATTATTCAAACTCGGGACTGATATCGACTGTAGAATCGAGCCGATCTTGATCGAGAGAAATCAAAAATATCTCTCCGGTTTTTTCGAAGAAATCCGCAAAACCGGCGAAATTATTTACCAGGACCAACAAACGGTAGAGTGTGCGTAAGCAAGATTCGCTGCATTCAAATCTTCAATGTTCAATGAAAAGCAGAAACTTCTCCCTTGCCGCGAAGCGGCTGGGTGCGCCGCCCCTTGCCTCCGGCGGCCCTGCCG
>JAGLSW010000576.1 GCA_023135565.1 Candidatus Aminicenantota bacterium
TGTCGCTCGCCAATAAGCTATCCGGGCTGGATTTTTAGGAAAAAAAGGCGAACATTTCATTTCGAGCGATTCGGATTGAAAAAACGGAACATTTTTTCCGACGAAAAATCGGCATTTTGGCTGCAAAAATCAGAAAACGGACGCACTCGTCCCCGGTACGACAGCATAACATATATTCAAAAAAACTAAGCGGCGTCTTTCCAGACGTATTTGTGATGCAGTCCGCCGAGTCGGGGCAGCGCAATCACCCGGTCACTATCGGAAGCCCTGTCTTGAACCGGGCGTGTGTTGGGCGGGTCTTTATCGAGATTATAATGTGTCCGGTCATTATGGTAATAGTCGATGTATTCTTCGAGAAGCCTGTATAGATGTCCCTCATTCAATACGATCACATGATTCAACAACTCCCGCCGCACACTACCGACCCAGCGTTCAGCGGTGCCGTTCTGCCAGGGCGAACGGAAAGAAGTACGCACAGGCTCGATAGAAAAAGCTTTCAAGGTTTTGGTTACCAGGATCGAGAAAATCGAATCCCGGTCATAAATCATGTATTTAGGTCGCTCGACCAAAGAAAAAGCCGATTTTAACTGCTTTTTTACCCATTCCTCCGTCGGATTGAAAGTCACATGAAAATGAATTATTTTTCGCCTGTCATGATGAATAATAAAAAAACAATAAAGCTGCCGGAAAAAAAATGTGGGCACAGTAAAAAAATCCATTGCCATAATTCCTTTCCTGTGATTGTTTAAAAAGGCCAGCCATTTTTTAATTTTATCGCCCGATGGCTCCCTCCTGGGCAGATACCGGGAAACGGTTCGTTCCGAAACCCGGCAGCCCAATTTTAACAGTTCGCCATGAATCCGCGGCGCTCTCCAGGTGGGATTTTCATTCGCCATTTTGTGAATGAGATTCCTTATCTCTTTGTCGATCTTATGTTTATCTTTATCTTTTCCTTTTCCTCTATTTGAAATATATTTCCAGTAGAGCTTGAAACCTTTACGATGCCATCCGACAACGGTTTCCGGTTTGACAAAGATCAAAGCGCTCTGCCATCTATGCCAACACATTCTCAGCAGTACCCATAAAATACGATCTAACCGTGATAGTTTCGGCCTGGGGTTCTTTCTTTTAAACACAGCCAATTGTTGGCGCAGGGCAAAGTTCTCCAAAGTTAGGTCGATTTTCGGATTAAGAACAGAGTGCATGGATTGAAAAAAAACCATAAACCTTGAAAAAAATATCATTGACAACTCCAAAATTTAATTATTGCATATGGTAACACAATATTGCATGACTTTAAAGATAAAAGGGGGGAATGTGCACGGTGCGTTGGAATGATGCATTTAGAAAATTGGGGTAATGGGCTGAGAAGATAATCGGTAATCGGGGACGGGAGAAGTCCATTCAGCAGGAGTGCGGCGCACCCTCCCTTTGAGCCTCCGGCGGCCCTGCCGGGGGACGCCCCCATTGAATTCATCGTCGGGGGCCAGCGACACACCGCACTTTCTGAAAAAAGTGGGACAAAAACTTTTGTTTATTTAGAAGCAAAAATCCGGGGTCGGTGCTTTACTTTTTTACTTTTTTTTCGTTCTATCCTAAAATCAAATTGAAAAAGTCATAAAGTCATGCACCGCGCACATTTTTAAGGCAGCTATCTTTGTGGGACTGCTGCTCAGTTCGTGTAATCGTTCCCCGGATCGAGGGATCATTACTGAGAGCTAAATAACCATTCCACGAATTTAGCAGCCGTTGCTAAGAACTAAGTAACGATTGCTCGCATCTCAAAAGCCGTTCCCATGACCTGAGTAACCGTTCCACGGCACTAAGTAACGGTTCTTTTGACCTAAATAGCCATAAAAAAGATTATAAATCAGCGGACTTTCCCTTTGATTTCTGGCTTTCTATCTTTTACTTTTGATAACCTATAGGATTCAAGTTTGGTAATGTCGGCTTTTGGGTAGATTAAAATTGCTGAAACAAGCGCCTTTTCTAATTTTATAACGTATGGGCGCGGAAACCTTTTGTAAAGAGCGTAATTTTCATCTGTTTCATATAATAAACCGAAAACCGCTTCATTGTTAGAAATATGTTGGGGCAAATTACCGGATTCATTTTTTAAAACCAGTTGAACCATATGATACTGAGTATGACCACTATAGATGTTGATAAAAATGGGATAATATAGAATCATGATAATCACAACCGCGGCACTCAGTTTTCTTAAAATGGGAAAATGTCTTTGTGTCCATGATTTTGGTTCAGCATTTTTGTCGTTTTTTGAATTGTTGTCCCCTTTATTCTTTTTGGTTTTAAATGGGCTTTCATTCCAGGTTCTGTGGCAAATATAAAGAAAAACGGCCCACCAGCCGAGTACATAGATATAATAGTCAATAAATATGGATGGTTGTTTCTCGAATAAACGTATACTTTCCCCAAATAATAAGTTAAACTCGACCTGTTGGTAAATATCCATGATACAGAGCATTACTATATTGATTAGAGAAATAAAAAAAACTATCCATAAAAGGCCGTACGGTGGTCGAAATGGTATAGGTTTGCGAACTTTTTCAGGAAGATATTTGTAAAAGAACGCTATCGACATGACTAAAATACCTAAAAGTATTGGAACATATCGAATATCAAAAGAGAAAATCATATTGTATAGAGAGAACGCGAAATTATATAGAGCTAATATACAGATTCCTCCACCTTGCAGAAGATAGGTTAATGGATTTCCAGGAACGTCTCTAAATCCGGTCATAATCCAATGGAACATTGATGAAGCAAAACCGAATATATATAAAAGAACTGTAACAACGCCGATGATGGCGGTGATTGTCCCAATTTCCTCTTTATAATCTTTCAATCTCCTGATCATTTTTCACCTCCTACTATTGTTTATCGTATACAAATTTTTCATCAGTCATTTTATCTCTGGCTGTATTTTACAATAAAAACTTAAAGGTTTCAATACTATTGTTTTAAAAAGGGTAACAGCGCCGGGGATAGCGTAAAAAAAATTCAACGCATCTCTTTGAACTCTCCGGTACTTGCCTCCGTGGTGCGGCGCACCCAGCCTCTTAGCCTTCGGCGACCCTCCGGGGGCCAAACTTTTGTAAAAGATTGAACAAAACTTTTGCTTAAGAATCCAAAGCAAGAAGCTCCCTGTGCCACAGGGCCTAAAAGTCGAACATGCCGGGACTCTTGTCTATCT
>JAGLSW010000577.1 GCA_023135565.1 Candidatus Aminicenantota bacterium
AAAGTTTGATCAAAACTTTTGATAATTTAAAAGCGAGAAGCGCCGCCGGAGGCTTATAGGCTGGGTGCGGCGCACCGCCGGAGGCAAAGTGACAGGGCAAAAAAAAAGCAGCCTGCGGTTAGCAAGCTGCCTCTTTTACTGTTTTATCGTTAACCTACGGTTATTAGTCGTTAGTCTACTGTGACCGGGATGGCCTTTGCTTTGACCTCTTCAGCTTTCGGAACTTTCAGCTCCAGGATACCGTTTTTCATTTTGGCATTTATCTTCTTGCTGTCGATATTTTTGGGTAAAGTGAAAGACCTGGAAAAGACACCGTGACATCTCTCACAGCGGAAGTAATCGTCTTCTTTTACCTCTTGTTCCTCTTTTCTTTCGCCATTTACAGTTAAAACACCGTCTTCGAACTCGATATTAATGTCTTCTTTGCTCATGCCGGGTAGCTCAACCTTGAATACATATTCGTCTTTGGTCTCGAAAATATCGGTAGCCGGGTTCCAGGAAGCATCGGAAAGTGAAGTCACCGCATCATCCTGGAACAAATTATTCTCTAACAGTTGGTTAAATCTTCTGCGCATACCTAACCAATCACCATAAGGTCTCATTTTTACTAAAGTCATTTTTTGTCTCCTTTGTTCTAATTTTTTATCTTAAGGTATTATTATAGTATGATTTTTCGATTTTGTCAACTATCTTATGATGTTTTTATAAAATTTATTTGAGTGCATCGTTGTCAAGTTTGGCGAATTTAGAAAAATGCCTGATAATTGCACGCAGCGCTATTGAAAAATGCGGACTTTTGTGGTAATTTGTAGGTTATGGAATATGATAGGATAGAGTTTTTTAAGCGAGGTTCATGTTGGCCGGAATCGAGACATTCCTGAAAGCTCTCGAAGAGGAAGGGCTTTATAGAGGCAGGATAGTTATTGCCGGTGAGGAATACGACTATCCCGCTAAAAATGATACCGGGCCGGCGGCTGCGGCGGAAGAGACCGCGGTGCCGGAGCGGTTTTTGAAATCTGCTATTATAGGTATAATCGTGGTTTTTGTTGTGGTAGTCGCCATAAACGTCCTGGTTGAGGATAACGGCAAGTCCGGCAATACTATAGTGCCCGGTAAAAACAGCGGCTTACAAATAGAAAAAAAAGTGGGTGAAAGCGTCGGTTTAACCGGAGAAGAGGGCGAAAAAAAAGCAGCGGGCGAAGCAGAGCAAAACCTCCCGGCAGCAGGCAGTGACCGGCAGCCGGAGGAGACTCCGGCAAGAGACTCCGGCGGCATTGCTGAAAGCGCTCGGCCTGGAGACCCGGCAAGTAATGAAACAGGCTCCACCGGGCAAGACATAAAACCGGGGAACATCGAGGCAGAGAAAACCGGGGCGGACGGAAATAAACAAAAGTTTTTGGAGGTGTCGGAACCTTTTTCCAAAAAGGTTCTGACCCGCCGGAGGCAAGAAAAAAAATTGGATTTCGGCGTTGTGGGGGGAGCAGGCAGTCTCGAGTTCCGGCAGGTTGTGGATAAGAAAAAATATTCTTTTAGATACATATCCTCGAAGATTTATTTGTACAGGATTAAAAGAGCCGGGTCCGATAGCCGCCTAATTTTGAATGATATTATCGACCGCGTCAGCCGCAGTAAGAGGGCGAAAAGAAAGAAATTAAAAGCAGCCGTTTTGTCTGCTCTTTCGATGCAAGATAAAAAATTGCTCGAATTGAACCGGGCCGGTTATTTAGCCAGGGGGCAAATTTTTATTAGCAGCAGCGGGGAAGCCGTGCTGGTCAATAATGTGTTTAGAGATTTTGTTAGTATAAATAAAATTCCCGATTGGGAAGTTTTAGTAAAAGATAAAAAAATATTCGTCAGGATTGTGTTAGTCCCGCTGGAGGATTAAGTGATAAAAAGAAGAATTTTGATTTTTTTGTTTTCTTGTGTCATGTTGAGTTCTTTATTGTGCGCCGATTGGCAGGAAATAGTGAAACGCCACTTAGGGGATTTTATGGTTTTCGATAAATTAAGCGCGGAATTGGCCGGACGGTTCGAGGCAGTCCCGGCGGCTGAGAAGGGCGCCGCCGCGTTGATCCTGGCTTATTCTTTTCAACAAATGCAGGCGGAGCGTGCTGTTGTTCCTGCCCTGGGGGATGTGTACTCTAAGTCAGCCGGCGCGGAAAGTAAGCAGGTTTCTTATTGGCTCGAGCGTTTTTTTGAAGAATTCGCGGCTCAAGACCGGGACTTAGGTTTTTTGCTGCCGGACCGGCAGGCAGTCAGGGACGATATTTTGAAATTCAAAGCAGCCTGTGAGCGGGAATTTCCTTTAGTCGGTATAGAGGCGCAGGTACAGGATTTGGGCGTTTTTTTTAAGCTCACGCTGCACATAGAATCTTCCGCTGCCTGTGGGTATGAAATTTTTGGCCCCGGTTCCGCGCTGCTGCTCAGCGGTGTGCTGGAAAAGGGGATTAACAAAAGAATCGTACAGGTAGGGAAGAGATCAGGGAAGGAGCAGGAGGATTTTATTAAGCTGGTAGTATATAATAGATATATTAATGAGGAAAAGTTTATTTTCGAATATCCCGGCGCTGCAGTTGAGGCGACTGTCCCGGCTGCACCGCAGCCCCGGAGTCAAAAAAAAAATATCAAAAAAAATGCAAAATCTAATGAATCGAAGGCTTATAAACCCAAAACGCGATTCGGACTTTTGTTATCTGCTTTCCCCCGGTTCCGCTATTATGTATACAGGCAGGGGCTGCGGGAAAAAGTCGAAACCGCGGGTACTCATTTTTCGGAAAGTGAATTCTTTTTCTCCATGCTTTTAAAAAAGAGTTACGAAATAGGATTATTTTATCGCAGATTCAGGGCGGAGGATGTTTCTATCGCAGGGGGCCTATGGTCAACGAAAAAATCTTACGCCGGGATAAGTTTAGGAAAGGTCTTTACCCTGTCCGGCCCCGGCCGCCGGTTTTTGGTGGATATATCCGGCGGTCCTTACGCAGCCGGGATATTCGACCGGGATTACGTTTTTGTTTCCGGGCAGAGAGACGACCGGGTGGCAGGCGGCGGCAGTGATTTAAGTTACGGGGTTTATATGATGGTCAGGCTGCGGCTCGCTTTTTTGAGGAAAACCAGGAGACCGGAATTTCCTGTTATTGCGTTGGGGTTCAGGTATTATTATCCTTTTAATGATTTCGAGTACAGCGCTGAACCCGGCGCTGTGTACCGTTTGCATAGGCAGTCTTTTTTTATCGGCTTTTATTTCCGGTGAAGTGTCCTGGTATTTGTGTTGTTTCGTCGAAGTAACCCGTCCTTATCAATCATTTTTTTAGGATTCTAAATAACTTAAATGAGAGTAATACTTTGTTTTTAATGCTTCGGTTAATGCTTCATTGTCATAATTAATTCTATCGAGCATTTTGATCAAAGTCAATTTTAGATCATTTAATTTGTTTTGTATAACATTCCATAGGATATTGGGATCGATTCCTCTATAATCGTGAGATAGTTTGTCTCTTATCCCAGCAATTGCTTTCCACTCGATGCCGGGAAATTCCTCTTTAAGTTTAACATCGATTTTCTTTGATTCTTCGCCAATGGCAATTAAGAGATTTACCGTTCCGTTAAAGTTTAGTTGTTGGTTGGCCCACAAAAAATCATCAGCGTTTTCAAACCCATGGGAGTAAATCATGATTTTTTCAATGCTTTCCAGGATAGTCAATACGTAGACAAGGTTTTTTTTATCAAACATAGATGATTTCCTTTTTTGCGTTATGTTTTATAATGGGATTCATGTATTTATAATTGATCAGTTCAATTTTTTTCTTGAACTGCATCGATAATAATTCCTCCAATCGCAAGTATTCTGAAAAGCCGAATTTATTGACTTCTTTCAGCACATATACGATATCGATGTCGCTTTTTTTGTTATAGTCTCCTCTTGAATAACTGCCGAAGAGACCGATTTCTTCTATGTCAAATTTATCTTTTAACTCGTCTTTTTTTTCTTTCAGAAAATTCAACACTTCATCTTTGGTCATTCTCGACTCCTTTCTTTTGTGTAATCCATACTACTATTATAAAATCATTTTTTATTTAATTCAATTAAAAAAATAATTTTTTTTTAGCTCCCTTAATGCTTCCCCGGGAAGTGGGGCTTCCAAAAACTTTTGTTAATAGGCTTGGTGGCATGTGGCTTAGGTTTTGGGCTTTATATATTGGGGGATTTTTTGTACTGCCAGGAGAGAGATCAGGCTGAAAAAAGCCCCACCGATAAAAGGAATGCGGTAATCGATCATCCATAGAAAACCACCCACAACCGGCAGCGCCACCGCCGCAATATGATTGATAGTAAAACCCACAGCCATACTCGGAGCAATGTCCCGCGGGTCGCCTGTTTTCTGGAAATAGGTGCGAATCGCTATGGAAAAATTAAAGAAAAGATGATCGAAAATATATAACAGCGCCATGACTAATTTCTGCTGCACCACGGCATAGGCAAGAAAAATAAAAATCAAGCTGAAATACTCTAAGGACAGCACTTTTCTTTCACCGTATTTGATAATAGCCCTGCCTATTAAGGGGCTGGCAAAATAGTTGATAATGTTGTTGACCACAAAAAGAACCGTAATCTCCCGGACAGAGAAGTTGAACTTTTTTACTAAAAGAAAAACGGCAAAAGCGACAAAAATCTGCCGCCGCGCACCGGCCATAAAAGTAAGAAAATAGTAGAGCCTGTATTTTTTTTTAAAGATCATTTTTTTTCGCTGCGGTGGGATATCTTTTTGGGTGGGGTCCTGGAACAGGGCCCAGGTCGCCCCGGTCATAAGCAGCAGGCCGATAACCGGGAAGAGTTGGGCATAACTCAAAAAAGGCGCGGTTAGGAATATAAAAACCCCTACCGCGATATTTGCAGCCGCGGAAAAACTCCTCAGTTTGCCCAGCACCCAGGGGGACGTTTCCCTGCTGAAATACTGCAGGGTCAGAGATTGGTTGGTGGTTTCATAATAGTGAAAACCGAAACTCATCACCATAGTGGTCAGGATAACCCCCCCGTAAGAAGGCAGTAAACCTGCTGCCGCCACACCGGCCCCCATTGTCAGGATAGATAAGGCGGAGATGCGGTATTCTTTGATAAACAATAATATAAAGACCACTAAAAGGGCCAGGAAGCCCGGTATTTCTCTAGCTGACTGGATAATGCCGATATGGTTTCCAGCCAAACCTACGGTTTCCACGGCGAAGTTGTTAAACAGGGTGCGCCAGGTTTGCAGGCCCACGGCGGAACAGATTGTCAGCACCATCAGGTAGCGGAACATGGGGTTAGCTTTAACTTTTTTCATTTTTCCTCGTCCCCCTCTGCTTTTATTCCCGATCCCCTAAAACCTATTATAGCATGAAAGCATTGTAGTTGGCAATTATGATTTTTGCAGCTATCCGGTTTTGCATCGCTGCATTCTTGTTATTCAAATGTTGCAAAACAAGACTTGACCCCAATATTTTATTATTCAAATGTTGCAAAACAAGACTTGACCCCAATATTTTGGAAAAAAACTGCTTTTACACTTGATTTTCAATTTATTATTGCTTATAATTCAGTTGACATGAAATTAGAGACAGTAAAACTTTCACGCAGCGTGAGGATGATGTTCAATCCTAAGGGAAGTCCCCTGCTTTTGAGTTGGGCCAAAAGAATATTTAAATTTAAAATAATTCAAACCTTTCAAGGAGGTAAATAATGAAAAAATCTATTTTTTTACTGGCGTTATTTTGTTTAATTATTGTTACCACATCGTGCTCGCAGCCCGGCGAAGCTACGGTTAAGAAGTACTTCGTAGCCATGAAGATGGACGACAAAGATACCATGGGTTCGATGGCCATAGAGCCTAAAGACCTGGAGTATAAGGAATACGAGATCGTTACCCTGTCTGAGCCGGAAGAGAAAGAACTGGAACTTGCCGGCCTCGAAGAGAAACTAAAGGCATTGATCAAAGAGAGAACGGAGCAGGGCAATAATGCCCAGGATGCGCAGGACAATTTAGATGATCTAGATGATGAGCTGGAAGAAACCAGGCGGGCCAGCAAAAAGGCTCAATTGAGAAAACAAATCGAAGCAGCGGATGCAGCCTTTGAAGAGGAAAAACAGAAATATCGCGACCTTGTCCAAAAAATAGTTGCCTCGCAGAAAGCAGTAGAGCGCGAAAAATCCCTCATCGGCATGTCCACAGGCAGGAAGCAAGATTTAGATATGTTTACCGGCAAAACCTATTATCAAAAAGTCGATGTGAAAGTAACCTTAGCTAATGATGAGGTAAAGGATTATGTGTTTTGCTTAAGAAAAAGTGAATTGATGTTAGGAGAGGGTAAAAAAACCATCGGCGGTCGTTTGATTATCATCCAGATCGACTCTGCCGACGATTATAAGAAATCAGTGGAGAAAAAAGAAGCGGAAGCAGCGGAACAACAACCTACGGAAGAGGTTACCGAAGAAAAACCGGCTGAAGAAAAACCCGCGGAAGAGAAACCAGCGGAAGAAAAAAAAGATCAATAATCAATAATCAATGAGCGACAGCGGCCTGGAGTTACAGCAGGACGGCAAAAGTAAGGGCAGAGAAGAATTTATTTTAATCGTCACTACTGTCGGTAAGCCGGACGAGGCTGAAAAGTTGGCCGGTATGCTGGTCAAGGAACGAAAGGCCGCTTGTGTCTCTATTTCCTCGCCGGTAAAGTCCGTGTATCGCTGGCAGGGTAACGTGGAAGTAGAAGCGGAGATAATGCTGTTCATTAAAACCGTAAAAGCTAACTACCAAAAGGTGGAACAGTTGATCCGCGAAAATCACAGTTACGATGTCCCGGAAATTATCGCTTTGCCCATTGTCCAGGGTGAGGTAAAGTATTTGCAGTGGCTTCGGGAGCAGTGCTCGTAGGATACAGGAGGAGCTCAAGAAAGGGCTCAGGAGGAGCTCAAGAGGTCTCAGGATGAGCTCAAGAAGGGCTGAGGTTAAGGAAGCGGCTTATAGGTAGGGCGCGCCAGTCCCCCTTCGTACCCTTCGTGTCCTTCGTGGTAAAAAATAGCCCTAAAGAGATCACGAGAGCTCTTTTAATTCTTTTTCGCGGCGTTTATAGCCGGTTTCGGCGATCAGTTTTTTGGCGGTTTGGCGGTGCTCTGCCGCTCCTTGCGGGCGGTTTTGGGCGGCGCTGAGGCGGGCCGTTTCGATATGGTAATCCACCAAAAAGAGCTTCATGTCCCCGGCTTCGATGATCTCCAGGGCCTCGGCCATATCGGTCCAGGCTTGCTCATACTCCCCGCTTTCCCGGTAATACCCGGCCCGCGCCAGCAGGCCGCGGGGTACGTCGTCCTGGTTCCCGGATTCCCGCAGCCCGTCCACGGCCAGTTGGAAAAACTCCCCGGCCCGGGTGCGGCTCTCTTTCGCAGCTTCGGTTTTCCCGGCCCGGCTTAGTTCCCCGGCCTGTATCGTGTAAGCCCGGCCTAAAGAGAGTTTATCTAAGGCGATAGTTAAAAGCCAATTTGTTTTGCTTACCCATTTCAGGGTTTGCTCCACCCGCTGCAAGACCTCCCGGCGCTCCCCTTTGGACAACAGCAGGTCGCAAAACCGGTAGCCCTTCAGGGAGTAGAGAAAGATATACTCCGGCTGGCGCTCTTTTTGCATCTCTTCCGCTTCCCGGAATAGGGCCTCCGCCTCCTCCATTTCCCCGGCGTTATGCAGCGCATCGGCCAGGGTGGTGCGGTTAACTTCTTTTTGAAATTTATCCTCGTCGCGGTCGGCGTACTTTACGCATTGGCGGCCATAATCCACCGCCTCAGCCACCCGGCCTGAAGTGAGCAGTAGCTCGCTCAGGTTGGAGGCAGCGATGGCGGCATTTCCCCAATCTTCATCATTACCAGCCATTTCCAGGCTTGCTTTCATAGGCTCCGCCGCTTCTGCCAATCGGCCCACGGCGCGCAGGCCGAAGGCGGCCCAGCTTAACAAAAGAGCTTGGTCTTCTTTTTTCAGCCCGGCTGCCGGGGTGGTCCAGGGTGTATCGAAAAAATGGGATAAGGCCGACAGGAAAGAACCGAAAGCGCCGAGTTGGTTGAAAATAAAATATTCGTTTTCCCGGCACACCCGCTTCCAGTACACATCATCTAATGCTTCCCGGTGCAGGCCGGCGGCGCAACCGTGGCTGATAGCCGCGAATAGCGGCTCCATTTCCTGGATGGTGTCGGGCAAATCTTTTTCCGGCAGGTCTTTGTAGTAATTATAGAGCCTTTGGTGGGCGGCTTTGAAACCCTCCGGCTGCTCTTGCGCCAACTGTTCGCCGAAATACTCCCGCACCAGGGGATGGCAGTCTAAACTGCCGGGGCTGATAGGATTCTCTTTAGCCAGCAAATGGGCGCGGCGCAGGTTGTCTAAAACGTAAAGCCAGTCTTCTTTTGACAGGTTTTGCAGCCTGCCGGTGACGCCGGGTAAAACCGGGTCCGCGCGCAACGCCTCGATAGCCCCGGCAGGGGCCGGGCGGTCGAAAAGGCCCATCATAAAAAGGATATCCAATTCGGCGCTGTCTTTTAGATGCTCCCGGTAAGCAGCCATCACCCGCATGGCATGCCCCCCCTGCCTGCGCTCCCCGGTGAGGCTGGGCACGGTGTCCCGCTTACGTATGTCGCCATCGCAGCATACCGATAGATAATTGCCCAACAGGGTTAAGGCCAGCGCATGACCCTCGTACTCTTCCACGGCGCGAAACATCTCTTTTTTAAAAAGATTAGCCACAGAGGACACAGAGGGCACAGAGGGGGAAGAGGCAGTTTCGGCTGCCGCTCCTTTGACGCCCAGGCTGATCAGCAGCTCAGCCCCGGATTCGGGCGAAAGCTGGTCTAAGTCCATCTCCAGCACCGACGAACCCTTTTGGGGAGTCAGGTCGGTCACCTGCTCGCGGCTTGTGATCACACACAATCCCGGCTGGGCGGCGGCTAACTGCCGCAGCAGCACGGAAAACCCCCGGTCTTTTAAACGGCCCGGGTAGGCGATGTTTTCGTGGGCCGGGAACTGCAAAGGCTCTAATCCGTCTAAAATCAACAGGGTCTTTTGACGGCGAACCAGTTCCGCCAACCGGCGCCCTTTCTCTTCCGCCGTGCCTGCATCAGGCTCCGGGTCGCCGAACCAAACCAGCGCCTCTTGTATAAAAAGTTCCGCCGACGCCTGCTTGCCCTCCGCCGCCCCCTGGCTGTAGAAAGACCAGCAGTAGACTTTTGCCGCGCCGCGATAATTCTCTTTTGACAGGCGGTTCAGCCAGCCCCTTACTAAAGCGGTTTTGCCCATCCCGCCCCAGGCGATGACTGTTACCACGCGGGTGCCGGTGTCTACCCAAACATTATCCAGGATTTTTAATTGCTCTTCCCTGCCGAACAAATCCGGCCCGGTGATAGGCAGTTTGCTAATATCCACCTTCTTCGGGGGTGGGGGAGGATAGGCGGTGTCTTCGGGTTTTTCGCCCGCCCCTTTGACCTGTTTGAAACGCCGGGCGATTCTTTCGGTCAAAGCGGCCAGCTCTTCGTCGATTTGGGCATCGCTCTTCCCGGCCAGGGGCTCTTTAACAGTCAACTGCATGGCCTTCAACCATTCGACCTCTTTCCAGGCGCAGGGCCTGACTATAACCGGGAATACGAGTAGTCCTTCTTCTTGTTGGCGTTCTAATATGCGCGGCACTTCGACTTTGCTGATAAAATCGGAACTCAAAAAAGCGGGCGAAATTAGCAGCACAACAGCTTGTGCGCTGTCGATGGCTTTTTCGATCTTCTCTCGCCATTTTTCGCCATCTTTAATATCCCGGTCGTGCCACAGGGCGGAGATGTTTTGTTTTTCCAAAACTTTCAAGTGCTCTAAAAGCTTCTCTTTCCAGCCTATGTCTTCGTGACTGTAACTGATAAATATAATGCATTTTTTCATTAAAAAACTTGCCTTCGGCGACCAGGGGGCGCTTTTGAAAAACTGCCCCCTGGACCCCCGCAAAACTTTTGTTAAGCTGCGTCCCGGCGCGCCATTTCCGCCGCCTATAAAAACCTAATATAACATACCGGGGGAGAAATTACAAACCAAAATTACAGGACCACAGATTTTACAGAAGGGTGCTGCATCCGCAGCCAAACACACCCCGTCGCTTCGGGGCAAAAAACAAAAAAAGCCCCTCAGCGCCACCTCCCGGCAAGTCTCCAGAGGGGATAGTTGGGGCTACTATTTTTCTTTATAAGGGTCCCGGATTAATAACCTATCTTCGATTAATTGATTATGCTGTAAATCCTCGGTATATATGATTGAACAATCATTTTCAAGAGCAGCGGAAATAATCAAACTATCCCAAAAAGAAAGATGGTATCTCTCCGAAATCTCAAATCCATTCAATACAATCCTATCATTTACCGGTACAACTTCGCAGCTCCGGATCAAGGTCTTTCCGATTTCAAAAGCTTCATTCTTGGACATCTTTAACTTTTTAAGGGAAACATTCACTACCTCATTAACGACCTGAGCGCTGATAGTAGGATAATTTTTCAATAAATCTACAGAAATCTTTTTTTTAACTTCATCTCTTCCTAAGGAGTAAATGACGACATTCGAATCTAAAAATATTTTATCTCTCATGAAGCTCCGCTCTATCGAAAACTAAACCTGATAGATCGTAATTAAACCGGGAGAAAAATTCATCTAATTCGTTTTTTTCTTTTTTTGTTTCTTTCTCCCTGATGATAACTTCCACATTCTTTCCTAAAAGGTGCGGCGGTATCTCGATTTCCAATAGTTTGCCTGCTGCATGAATCTCTTTTTTTACCATAAAATTCATTTTTTACCTCAGTATAAATATATTATTTATTAATTGTTTTGTCAACAACAGCCCAATTTTTTTTGTTTTTTATCAATCTGTACGATCGAGAGGACACACCATAAGATTTCCGGAACTGTTCCTGTTAATCATCGAAAATCCTTTTTTTGTGAAGCGCGAACCGTTTGCGACAGGAAAAGAACAAATTATAGCGAGAGAAGAACAGAGCAGCCCCAGCTAAAGACTTGCTTCCGGCGGCCCCACTCGCGTGGGGGGGCGTTAAGCCGCTGCGCGGCAGGTCCCTGCCGGGGGCCACCCCTTTGAAAAAGTTTGATCAAAACTTCTATTTATTTAGAATC
>JAGLSW010000578.1 GCA_023135565.1 Candidatus Aminicenantota bacterium
TCAATTTAGGTGAGCGCTATAGTGCACAAAAATGGTTTTACCAACTTCACGCCTGGCCTGTTTTTTCTGTATTTGGAGGCGGCCTGATGCCCGGCCCCGATGCCGAAGAAGTAGACCATGAATTGGGAAAAATAATCCAACACTGCCCGAAATTCTATTCCGCCTATTTCCAGCGGGGAGAGTACATGCTGCGTATAGGCAGTACGGAACATGGCGAAAAATTAATGGATAGAGCGTTCGAACTTATGGCTGATATTCTTATAGAAGAAGAAAAGGAATTCGAACAGGAACTGTACCACAGGATAGAGAACCTGGAAAAACTGCTGCGCTGCGATCTGGCAGCTAAATACATGGAAAAAACCACCCGTTTATTCCCCGAAACCGCCGAATATTACGACGACCTTACTTTTTATATTCTCCAGCAGCCGGAAGGAAACAAGGGCCAGGCCATGCGCATGCAGGAGAAAGCTTTAGAGATCGACCCGGATAACGACAATTTTATCAACAACCTGGGTTGGGTTCACTTGATGATGGGGAATTACCGCGATGCGGAAGAGTCGTTCCAAAAAGCCCTGGAGTTTAACATAGACAATCCCGGCGCGTTGAAAAACGCGGACACAGCCGAATATATGCACAAACACAAACTGAACTATTTCGAGTATTTAGTTCGCCCCGCGGACATGGAGGAGATCGACACCCACATGCAAAACGTGGATTTCGAAGAAGTGGCAAGATTATGCGGCGAGTATAATGCCGACAGGTTGGATGCGTTCAAATTCCTATGCCTGCAAAAAAAAACACTGCCGCCCCATGAAATCCTCGATGTGCTCCAACCCCTGAACGCTTTTTTGAACCTATCCGCCCGGTTAATCGACGAACAGGTTTTTCTTTACGAGAAGATAGACCTGCTCTATGATAATTTTGAGTTTATCCTGTATCAATTTATTATTGCCGGTGAATTTATCGAAGTACCGATGCTCGAACACACCGCCCATTCGTTAAGCTTGTTTTATGATTTCTTGAATGAAGTGAAGCTGGCTCCTCAAACCCAGCGCCGGCGGTTCATCGAACACATTCGTTCAGTTACGGGCGATTTTTCCCGGAAAATAGATGAATACAACCGGCTGCGCCACGATATCGAGCTGCCGGAAAAAGAAAAAGAAGAAGCCATTGCCGAACTTTTCGGTATGCAGTATGCCCGGGAAGAAAAGGAAGAACAATGGGAAACGTAATTATAGAAAATATAGGAGGATAACATTATGCCGGATTGTAAATGCGATTTTACTGTTGATTTTAGCGGTTCTGCGGAAGGTCTTTTTAAAAAGATCAAAACACTCATCGAAAATAGTGGCGGCACATTATCAGGCGATGCCGGCGGCGGTTCTTTCGACCTGCCGATACCTGTGGTGGGCGACGTGAAAGGGCGTTATTCCATCTCAGAGCAGAGCGCTGAACTTTGTATCACAGATAAACCCTTCCTGCTGCCCTGCGGCGCCATCGAATCTTATGTGAAAAACAATATCCCGCCGGGATAAATACGGGGGACGGCGTCCCCAGCCAATAAGCCGCTTCGCGGCAAAAACAGCGAGGCCGGGGAATCAGAAATCCTAAACAAATCCCAAAATACAATGTCTTAAATTATAAAGGGTACTGCTAAACTTTTAATTGCATAGGTGCGGAAATTTTGGTATAATAATTCCGGTTGTAAAATGGCTCAGTTTCTATCTTTATCGTTAATTATTTTTTTTATTATTTGCGCACCGTCAGCTCCCGGTCTATTCGGCAGGGAGAACTCTGTCGAATTTGAAAATATTTCCATCGAGGAAGGACTGAGCCAGAGTGCTGTATTTTGTATTTTCCAGGACAGCCGCGGTTTTATGTGGTTCGGCACCGAGGACGGCCTGAATAGATACGACGGCTATGGTTTTAAAGTCTACAAACCCGAACCTCATGACCAGGAAAGCTTAAGCCATAACAATATCTGGTCGCTTTTTGAAGACTCAACCGGCGTGCTCTGGGTGGGAACTTATCACGGTTTGAACCGCTTCGACCGGAAAAGAGGAAAGTTCAGCCATTTTCTTTCTATGCCGGAGGTAAAGAATTCCCTGCCCAGTAGTAATGTGCGCGTTATCTATGAAGCGCCCTCCCAGGATGGTATCCTCTGGATCGGCACTGAAGGCGGCGGACTGTGCAGGTTTGATCCCCAAAAAGAGGAATTTATTCGTTACCCGGTGGCTTCCGGGCAAAACACCCCCGGCTTAAGCAGCGATACTGTGATGTGTATCTATGAAGCGCCTTCCCAGCCGGGCATCCTCTGGATCGGCACCGAAGGCGGCGGCCTCGATAAATTCTACCCCGCTAAAAGAGAATTTATCCATTACAAAGCAGTGCCCGGGGATCCCGGCAGTTTGAGTGATAACCGGGTATATTCCATTTTTGAAGACTCGAAAGGGCTTTTTTGGGTGGGCACCTTCGGCGGCGGCCTCGATAGATTAGACCGCCGCACCGGGCGATTTTCTCATTACCGCAGCATTCCTACCGACACTTGCAACCTGAGTCACGATAATGTACGGGTCATTTTTGAAGACATCACGGGAGTACTGTGGATCGGCACCTACGGCGGCGGATTGAATATGTTGGAGCAGTGGCGGGTCGATGATAATAAAGGAGCTTTCCGCTGTTTTAAAAACGATCCTGAGGACCCGGCCAGTCTGAGCCACAATAATATTCGTTCGATTTATGAGGATAACTCCGGTGTGCTCTGGGTAGGTACAGACGGCGGCGGCATCAACAAGTATGACCGGGAAATGAAAAAATTCCGCCACTACCGGGCGGAACCCAATAATCCCGACAGCCTGGGTAACAGCAATGTGCGCTGCATTTTCGAAGACCGTTCCGGTGTGATATGGATGGGAACCGATGGCGGGGAAGTGGTGCGATTTGTCAGGGAAGGAGTCGGGAATGCAAAGACTAACTCCTTTAGACGGTTCTATATCAAAACCGGGGGGGACTATAGTTTACGGCACAATGAAGTACGGACTATATGTGAAACCCGGTCCGGGACGCTGTGGGTGGGTACAGATAGGGGATTATGTCGCTTCGACGAAGAGAGGAAAAAGATTATCCCCTATGGGAAAAACAGCGGCTTTCCCCGTTTAAGTAAAGCCGATGTGTGGTGTTTACTCGAAGACCGTGACGGTTTTCTCTGGATTGGAACAGACGGCGGCGGGCTTAATCGCTTTAATTCGCAAACAGGGGAATGCTCCTACTATAAGTCTATTCCCGGTGACCCGCGCTCTTTGTCGAGCAGCCACGTCCGTTCTATTTACCAGGACAGCGCAGGCGTACTCTGGGTGGGGACTGAAAGAGGGTTAAACCGTTTCGATAGGGATAATGAGACATTCACCTGTTTCAGGCATGATCCCCGGGATCCCGGTTCTTTGAGCAGCGATTTTGTAGTTTCGATGTTCGAAGACCATGCCGGGGTATCCTGGATCGGCACCTTTGGCGGCGGTCTGAACCGGATGCTGCCCGGCAAAAAAGGTTCACCCGCGGATTTTTCCCATTATGACCGCGGCAGCGGGCTGCCCAATGATGTGATCTGCGGGATAGTGGAACAGGTGCTGCCCAACGGAACCGGCAGGCTTCTCTGGATCAGCACCAATAAAGGTTTATCGCGGTTCGACCCGGCAAAGGAAACCTTTAGAAACTATTCGGTAAAAGAGGGCCTGCAGGGTAATGAATTTAATCCCGGCGCTTTTTGCAAAAGTAAGAACGGGCAAATGTTTTTCGGAGGTATCAACGGCTTTAATGTATTTTACCCGGAACATATCGAAGATAATCAATTTATGCCGCCGGTAAGGATTACCGCCTTCAAAAAATTTAACGAAAACTTCAGCTTAAAAGAAGATATTTCGGAAGCGGATGAATTAAAACTTGGTTATAGAGATTCTGTAATTTCCTTTGAATTTGCCGCCTTATGTTTTTCGGATCCGCGGAAGAATCAATACGAATATATACTCGAGGGTTTTAGCGATCGCTGGATTACCTTAAGAAATAAGCGGGATATTACCTTTACCAACTTAGACCCCGGTCTATATACTCTCAGGGTTAGAGGCTCCAACAATAACGGCGTCTGGAGTACACGGGAAGCCTCTTTAACAATCAAGGTTTTGCCCCCTTTCTGGAGAACCTGGTGGTTCGGCTTAATGTCTATTTTCTGTATCGTAACTATCGGTTATTTAATTTACCGGGTGCGCGCCCGCTCCATGAAGAGCAAGAAAAAACAATTGCAAAAATTAGTTACCCAGCGTACCAAAGCCCTAAAAAATGCCTGGGAGATAGCCGAAAGACAGCGCTGGGCTGCTGAGGAAGCAAGCAGCGCCAAAAGGGATTTTTTGGCCAACATGAGCCACGAAATTCGCACACCCATGAATGCGGTTATCGGTATGTGCGGGCTTTTATTGGATTCGAAATTAACCCCTGAGCAGCGTGAATACTTAGATATGCTCAAAAAGAGCGCCGATGTGCTGCTGACATTGATCGAAAATATCCTCGACTTATCGAAAATAGAGGCAGGGAAGATGGACTTAGATGAGGAGGATTTAGACCTGCACAAATTGCTGGAAGATATCCGCCGGGAGTTGACCTTATCTTTCCGGGAGAAGAACCTGGAATTTGTTTGTTTTATCGACGGGGATGTGCCCACACTGCTGCGCGGCGCTGAAGACCGCATCCGCCAGGTGCTGTTCAACTTGATCGGGAACGCTCTTAAGTTCACGGAAGAGGGAGGCGTCTCTTTGCAAATGAGTCTTGCAGCGGAAGGCAATGACGACACCGTTCTCCTGCGTTTCACGGTAAAAGACACAGGCATCGGTATTCCCGCCGATAAATTCGACACTCTATTCGACCCCTTTACCCAGGTGGATAGTTCCTATACGCGGAAGTATGGCGGCACCGGGTTGGGACTGACAATTTCGAAGCATTTTGTAGAGTTGATGGGCGGTCAGATCCATATAGAAAGCGAGGTAGGGATCGGCACCACCATTTGGTTTTCCCTGCAATTGAAAAGGCAGCGCCGGGAGTCGAAGAGCAGTAATGAAGTGCCCGCGGTCACTGCCGGGCAAACCGGTGCGAAAGCGCGTGAGAATGATGATGTGCGTATCCTGTTAGCGGAAGACAACCTGATTAACCGGAAATTAGTAATCAAGCTGCTGCAAAAAATCGGTTACCGGACAGATGTAGCGGGAAATGGCGCGGAAGCAGTAAAAGCATTTGCAGCTTCTTCCTATGATCTTGTGTTGATGGATATCCAGATGCCGGAGATGGACGGTATAGAAGCGACTAAGGAAATCAGGAAGAAATCGCTTAAGGTTCCCATAATCGCCATGACAGCCGGTGCTTTAAAAGGCGACCGGGAAAAGTGTCTCGAAGCAGGGATGGACGATTATCTTACCAAGCCGGTTCAGCCGGAGCTGCTTTATGACGCTTTAGACCGCTGGTTGAATACTGAGAGTTGAAGAACACCTCCGGCTGCAGTTGGGTTTGCATGAGATTTTTTTGCAAATTTGTTTAGACCGGGATATCGAAGTGGAGGATTTCGATTTCTTCCGGGCGGTGTCTCAGATAATCAAAGGCATCGAGCAGTTGGCAAAAAAAGAAACTGAATTTGCCGACCATTTTCAAACCAACCCGGGCAAAAGTTGTTCGAGTGAATTCCGCCAAATTAAGGGATAGTTACCATTTTCCTTCTCCTCTATTGACATCCGGCAATATTTCCTTTAAAATAGACCCGACGGTTTGAAAAGAACCAGGTTTAATTTTTTGGAGTTATCTGGAGATTCGCACTTGTCGTTTATAAATTATTCAACGAAAGAGATAAATTTTAAGATTGTTTATCATGGCCCAGGATTAAGCGGTAAGACTTTAAATTTAAAAGCTATATATAATAGGGTAAAAGACACCAGCAAGAGCAAATTAATCAGCCTTTCAACGGATACCGGCAGGACGCTTTTTTTTGATTTTTTTCCATTTAGCCTGGGCAAAGTAAAAGGTTATGAAGTGAAGTTTCACCTCTATTCCGTCCCCGGCCAGATATATTACAGCAGTTCCCGAAAGTTGATCTTGAAAGGCACGGACGGTATCGTATTCGTGGCCGATTCCCAGAAAGACAGGTTTGAAGCCAATATAGAGATGATGAAAGACATGATGGATCATCTAAAGGAATATGACATCGATTTTAACACTTTGCCTTATGTACTGCAGTTGAATAAAAGGGACTTGCCCGATGCTCTTCCTGTAAACGCCATGCTTAAATATCTCAGGCAAAAGGATGAACCGGTTATAGAAGCGTCGGCTGAGAAAGGGGAAGGCGTTATCGAAACTTTAAAAGCCATATCGAAATTGATCATGGTCAATGTGAAACAGAAGATCTCCTGACCGGTGTAGAAGTCCGTAAAAAAACAAGTTTTTTTCGCAATCGAACGTAAAACCATTAAAAATGTTAGGTGTGCCCATAAACGTACTGCTTTGTTTTCAAAAAGCGCCTATATAAAAGGAAAAATCGCCTTTCTTCCAGTTCCGGAAATCCCCACGAAGTCGTATATCTTGACCTTATAAGAAAAGTGCATACTCTGAGAACGCTTTATTATAAAGGGTTTCGAGCGATCGGGTAAATGACCGGACACCTAACAAAATTGTATCTTGACAGGTGTTGTAATTTGTAAGAATATTAGTAATTCAAAGAGTTCGTTTACTCTGGCGGCAGCTTACGCTAAATGGAATACCCGGGAAACCTGCTGCCGGAAAAACGATATAGATATTAGACTAAAAAAATAGATTAGGTGAAAAAATGACAGGATTAGGTAAGAAAGAAATTCGGGATGTTTATGCATTGAGTCCCATGCAGGAGGGGATGCTTTTTTATTATTTGAAGAATCCCGCCGGCGATCTTTATTTCGAGCAGTTAAGCCTGCTAATTTCCGGCAGTATAGAAATCGAAATCTTTGAAAAAGCCTGGGGTTTTGTGGTGGCGAACAACGAGCTGCTGCGTACGGTATTCCGCTGGCGGAAGGTGAAAGAGCCGGTACAGGTTGTGTTAAAAGAGCACCAACCGGAAATTAGGTATTATGATTCTTTATCGGACCCCCGGCATCCTGTCCCTGCTGTACTGCCGCGAAGCGGCTTAGAGGGTGCACCCGCCGGGTGCTTCGATTTAACGCAAGTGCCTTTCCAGATCACGCTGTGCAAAATAGAGGCAGAGCAATATGAGATGATCGTTAGTAATCATCATATTCTTTATGATGGCTGGAGTAACGGGATTATTTTGCGGGAGTTTTTTGCTGCTTACGAGGTTTTGGCTGCCGGGAAAGAACCGCAAAAACCGGTCAAAACGAAGTTTAAAGAGTATATAAAATGGCTAAAAGACCGGGATCAGGCTGAACAGGAGAAGTACTGGAAGAATTACTTAGCAGGATTCGACGCTCCCACCGTGTTGTCGGTAAAGCGGCCCGGAGGCGGGGAAGTCGACGCTGCCGGGAATTTTAAAACCCGGTTGGCAAAAGATTTCCGGGCAAAGTTGGAGGCTTTTGCTAAGGAACACAAAGTCACCCCCGCCTCTCTACTTTACACTGCTTACGGCATCCTGTTACAAAAATATAATAACAGCGCAGATGTGATTTTCGGCGCCACCGCAGCGGGCAGAGCGGCGAAAATAAAGGGCATAGAAGATATGGTAGGATTATTTATCAACACCCTGCCGCTGCGTGTAGAAAGCGAAAGTGGAGAAAAAATAGCAGACTTACTCAAAAAGGTCAATAAAGCAGTACAAAAGCGGGAGCAGTATGAATCCACCCCGTTAGTGGATATAAAAGCGTACAGCCCCTTAGACAGCACGGAAGAGCTATTCGATTCCATCGTGGTGATAGAGAATTATCCCCTGGATGCAGCAGCACTGCAAAGCAGTCGATTAAGTATAGAATTTTATTCTATGTTCGAGATGACCAACTATGATC
>JAGLSW010000579.1 GCA_023135565.1 Candidatus Aminicenantota bacterium
AAGTTTGAACAAAACTTTTTATGAGGGAATTTTTCTTGTCCCGGGAAGCGCCCCTTGTATATTCCCCGCGCCACGGGGTTTTGAGCCTCATATAATGCAACAATAAAGAAAGGATTTTCTTGCACTCTGTATTATTACTTCGTGAAAATTCGTAAAAGAAACACCGGGACAAACTCAAACAAAAGAGAGCCGGTAAAAAAGAGAAGATCGAGAAAAAACTAACCGGAAAAACCAGGTTTGTCAATGTGATTACTTCTTTGGTTAAGATGATAAGAGGTAGGTCGCACTTTTTTAACGGCAACTGGGAAATCGAACTGCGCAGCAGCAGTATGGAAAAATATAAATACAAACTGAACACAACGGCAGGAAAGGTCTCCTATGAAGAGATCGAGATAGCAAACAAAATAGTTCTCCAAAGAGAAAAGGAAGAAGGAGAAATTTATTCCTACACCAAAAATAAAAGAATAAAAATAAATCCTCCGATAGAAGAATTAACCCTTCATGTCAGGAGGGACGTAAAGGAATTTCCCTTTTTGGAGGATATTTTAAAATGGGCTAAAAACTTCAAAGGCTACACATTCAGCACAGCGGACCCCGGTGGATTAACGATTACCCCAAAAACGGAAGCCCTGTTAGAAAGAAACGGGCATATCGTTAATTCTTATAGTTATTCGAACAGCAGGGAGTTGTTCGACAGGTTCGAGTTCACCGGGTTGAATAATTTCGATTTTTTTACCGGCGGATCATACAAGGAGCAAACCGAAAGTTGAGAAAAATCGCTGTATTTGTTGAAGGCCAAACAGGAATGTCAGGGAACTGCGCAACTACTTAGAGTAGAAATTAATCTATTTAAGTTTAGGAGAAGATTATCCACCGGCAGTAAGCCCCGCGCCGCCTGCCGCAAAAGCAAACGCGAAAAATTTAAAAAGAGAGATAAAATCTTTAGACGAATATATTCGCGAATACGTATTGGCGGTATTTGAACACTGTAATTATAACAAAGCGGAAACAGCACGGCGATTGGGTTTAAGTTTATCCACCTTGCAGCGCAAGCTGCACAAGTGGGGAGTGGTTGTCAAAAAGCGGGCGGCGGGGGTCGGCGCCCCCAACCCATAAGGGGCAGATATTGACAGAGTGTCCGAGAACTATTTCCCGAATTCCAAAATGGGAAACTTTCGACACTTTTCCCGGTGGGTTTGAATTCTCGGACAGATTGTTGAATTTTACTCATGAATCGATTGTACTATATCCGATTCAAAAATTCAATACCTGCTGTACCGTGACAAATGCAAAATGTCCCAAAACCTTTACCCGGCGCGGATAACCGGGTTTATAACCGCTGCTGCTCCAGGGCATGCCGGAAATCTCCCGGGTGGCGGCTGTAGAGGCGCTGAGTTTGGCAGCCGTTGTGTCGGTGCCGGAAACGCTGCCGGAAGGTACCGAAACCTGCCCGGCCTCTCCGAAAGTTGCCGAAACACCCCGAAAGTCTGCCCGGCCATGCCGAAAGCTCGCCCAGCCTTCCCGAAAACTGCGCAGCCACCCCGAAATGTATCCGGTTGTTATTTATATTCGAGAAGTTCAGGGACAGGGAGTCTTTATGTTTAAAATCATGAAACATTATGTTACCATATGCAATAATTAAATTATGGAGTAAGTAATGATATTCTTTTCAAGGTTTATGGCTTTTATACAATCTATGCACTCTGTCCTTAACCCGCAAATCGACCTAACTTTGGAGAACTTTG
This sequence comes from Candidatus Aminicenantota bacterium, assembly GCA_023135565.1. Classification (GTDB taxonomy): domain Bacteria; phylum Acidobacteriota; class Aminicenantia; order UBA2199; family UBA2199; genus JAGLQA01. Next base: position 1,746 of record JAGLSW010000579.1, read on the forward strand.
CCCTGCGCCAACAACTGGCTGCATTTAAGAAAAAGAACCCCAGGCCGAAATTATACCGGTTAGATCGTATTTTATGGGTATTACTTAGAATGTGTTGGCATCGATGGCAGAGCGCTTTACTTTTTGTTAATCCGGGAACCGTGGCCGGATGGCATCGTAAAGGTTTCAGACTCTACTGGAAATATATTTCGGATAGAGGTAAAGGAAAAGGTAAACATAAGATTGACAAAGAGATAAGGGATTTAATTTATAAATTGGCGAATGAAAATCCCAC
>JAGLSW010000058.1 GCA_023135565.1 Candidatus Aminicenantota bacterium
GGCCAAACTTTTAAAAAAGTTTGATCAAAATTTTTGTTTATTTAGAATCAAAAGCGCTCCCTGCGGCGAAGCCGCTAATCGCCTCCCCGTGCGTACGGGGTTTAGAATCAAAAGCGCCACCATGCTGCGAAGCAGCTTATGGACTCCCGACGCAGTGGGGCTAAAATTGGATGACTAATCCACCCCAGGTGAACCCGGCTCCAAACGCACTGGTCAAAACCGTAGTGCCTTCTTTAATGCGGCCTTCACGCCTGGCCATATCGAGAGACACCGGGATAGTAGCACCGGACATATTGGCAATTTTGTCAACGGTTATATATGTTTTTTCTAAAGGAATTTTCGCCCGCCTGATAGTGGCGTCTATAATTCGTAAATTAGCCTGGTGGGGAATAAATAGATCTATATCTTCACTGCTCAGGTTGGCCAGTTCCATGGCTTTCATGGAGGCTTCCTGCATCCGCAGCACTGCATGTTTAAACACTTCGTTGCCTTTCATGTGAACAGTGTGCAGCTTCCTGGCTAAGGTCTCCTCAGTAGGCGGCATGGCGCTACCACCGGCCGGCTGCACTAACAAATCACCTAAATTGCCGTCCGCACCCCAACAAGATGAGAGAATACCTTCTTCTCCATCACTCTCCCGCAGCACGGCGGACCCGGCACCGTCACCGAAAAGTACGCAGGTATTCCTGTCTTCCCAGTCGATTATTTGCGACATAATCTCAGCGCTGGACACTAAAACTGTTTTCGCGGCACCCGATTTAATTAACGAGTCTCCTAAAATTAATCCGTACAGGAAACTCGAACAGGCGGCGCTGATATCGAAAGAGGGCACCGGTTTCATGCCCATCTTTTTCTGCACCCAATTGCCGGTGGAAGGATAATTGTTATCGGCGTTTACCGTTCCTACGATGATGACGTCTATCTCATCTTTATCTATACCGGCATCTTCCAGGGCCTTTTCAGCCGCTATTTTCACAAGGTCTGAGGCGGCCTGGCCGGGCGCCGCAAAATGTCTCTCTTTTATCCCGGTGCGAGTGGTTATCCATTCGTCGGAAGTATCGACCAGTTTCGACCAATCATCGTTTGTCATTACCTTTTCAGGTAGATATGATCCAGTTCCAATAATTTTTACTCTTTTCACTTCATTCTCGCTTCTACTTTATATTTTCTCTGAAATAAAGATTGTATATCCTGACCCCAAGTTCGCGGGTATCTTTACTACCTGGAATCACAACAGACGGCGTAAAGGTTTTATCGGTTTCGATGGTCAATTTGAATTCATCTTCCCGGCCCATCATTTCCGGCGTGACAATATACCTTTTGGAAAATGCGTCTTTCTCCGGTATAAATTCTTCCAGGGTATTTCCGTTTATTTTGAATATCACTTTTTGATCTTTATGCTGCAGCTTGTCAACCCTGCCGTCCAATATCAGCAGGGACTCTTTTTTAGGATTCTCTATGATGCAGGCAGCTTTTTTCTTGGTCCATCTCCAGGTTCTTTCCCGGGGTATTTTTATTTTCAAATCTGTTTCTATCTGCCACCAGCCTTCGTCGTATACCACTTCCGGAGCATTTAAAGAGGCGGCGTGAATATCCAGGACTTTTTGGAATAAGATGATGCTGCTCTTTTTGACTTTGGGGATATACAAACCTACAGTCAGCTTGATTTTTTCGTAGCCTTCGAAATCGATGTCGAATTCGTCGAGGAATTTGGGGATAAAGATGGTGCGGGAGTATTTGACGATATCTCCTTTTTTCCAGTCTGTCACCTTCGGTTCGGGTGTATGGTCGTCGCCCATGAGCATTTCTTTGTTTTTTATGCGCCAGAAATGGACATAAACCACATGTTCCTTGTCGAAGCCGGCAAACTTATCAGCGGCGGTGTACTCATAATTCATTTTCACATAGAGTTCATCCGTGATGGTTTCCGGTTGAATCTCGACGCCGAGATTCACTCCTGCATTGTCGGAGTTCTTGCCGCAGGAAACAAAAACGAATAATAGGGTTATAGCAATAACTAAAACTTTTAGCTTCATAATTCCTCCTTACAGATTGCAATGAATTTATGCTAATACATTGCGGTTAGGATTAAAGTACTTAAATGTAACATATTTAGGCCGATAAATCAAATGTATTGGCCCTAAAATTAAATTTTTCCGTTGTTGAGGGGCTGTTTAGCCACAGAGGTCACCGAGAACACAGAGGCGGATGGCATCCGCAACCTATGAACGAGGACGAAGCGATTTCTTTTTCTTAGAAAATCTTTCTGAAAAAACAAGATTTTTTCCCGATGAGCAGCACAAATGATAGAGCTTGACTCATCATTCATATGGATTTTTTAAAAGGCGAGGTTGGCATCGACGTCGATATCGGCTGCCTTTAATTCTTGAACAAGTTGCATTCGCCACGCTCCTTCTGAGTCAAGGTTTATATAAAGGACGCCTTTATAGTCGGAGGGAATTTCGACGTCGTTTTTTTTGATCCCGCAGACCCTTTTTCTGCCGAGTTGTCCGAGAAAGAACCCGAACTCGAAAATAACGTTCTGCCGGGCGCGAGGGTTTAACTCATCCTTCTTATTCTTCTCGTTTCCCACATCGTCAGGGGTTAATAATGCGATGGCGAATCCTACGTCCGCATAATCTTCAAATTTTTCTATGACGGTTCTTCCCTGGTTCGGTTTCTCGTGCAGGATTACCGGTTCCAATCCGATTTGCTCGATGAATCGGGCAACGGTCTCTTTTGTGCCGTCATCATGACCATGAATGATAAATATCTTTTTACTATTTGAAGCAATCGTTTTCTTTTGATTTTTTTTCCGTTCAGGCTGAGTCTCTTCTTCGTCTTCCCAATACTCTTCTACTTCTTCTATCATTGATTGCAAAACTGATACTGCCGAATCTAACCCATCTAAATAAGGTTGGTGCCAGATCGAATCAGGAGAATCTATAAAATAGGCCATAGGTGTGTAATTAATTGCCTTAAAGTCTTTCACATGCCTTGAGTTCTCACCAAAGGTGTTTTCTAAGGCAATTTCTGTGTTCCTCCGCCACTTTTTAAATTCGTGAGCCGATGTCCCATTATGAAGATTCTTTAATTGTGCAATTTTATCAATCGCCTTTTGAAGTCGTTCTATTGCTTTCGTTGGTTTTGCCACTCAATACTCCTGCATTTAAAGACTCTTTATCCTTTGTTATTGGGCTTTATGATGTTGACTCCTGGGCGCGGGAGCGCCCCTTAATAAACCTTCGGTGCTTAAATCTTCATCTATGTCGGGCCAATGTATACCATATCCACCACCGCTAACTTCCCAATTTGCACAATGCTCGGGGGTTGCGTGGAATAACCTGGGATACCAGGCAAGTGGAACCGTAATGGTCCGACCGTCCATTAAATCTACACTCATGGTGTCTTTCGTAAAACGGACATTTCTTAGGCGTTCATCAGCCGATAATGCCAAAATACCCATACCATACCTCCAGGAAATTTTTTTTATTTTCTAATATTATGTCTCTTACTATTCTTAATTCTTTAGGGGGAAAACCGATATTGCGAGCCAATTCGACAGGTTCTAACCAAAATTTTGCGGATGAAGCATCTCTATCTATATGAACGTGAGGTGGTTCATTAGGTTCGTGACTGTGAAAATAGAAGCGATAAGGCCCTTTTCTAAAAATAGTCGGCATCGTTATATCCTTTTATCAAATTCATAAGTGGTCTTCAACTTTAACATGCTCTACACCGAATAATATAATACTAAAAAAGGTATTTGTCAAATTTTAATTTTTGGCCGCAGCACAGCAGGCTGTGACGCTGTGTTTATTTGAGTGTATTAGTGGTAAGAATAGCGCTGAGTAATGGCAGAGCTTAATTCATCATTCAGAGCTCAACCCTAACAGGCTGTCGCTTTCATATATGTCTTTTTGAACCTTTGAAAAGGGCGTCAACATAAATTTCTCTCCACTCTCTAAATTAGTCAACTGCCCGGCTGTTAAGTCTATCCTGACTTTGTCCCCACTCTCGATCTTGCCCCCGGAAACAACTTGCTCCGCTTCTTCAAAAAGCAAGATGGGAAAACCGGAGTTGATGGCGTTTCTTTTATAAATGGCGCCGAAAGAAACTGCGATGATTACCTTCACACCTAATGCTTTAAAACAATCGACGGCCTGCTGCCGCGAAGACCCGCTACCGAAATTACTGCCTGCAATCATAATATCTCCGGGCTGCGCTTTGGCCGCGAAATCCTTCCAGCCGCCAAGATTGTCAAAGGTATACTGACCCATCTTTTCGATGTCGGTGATATGCAAATATGCGTTGTGAAATATCTGGTCGGTGTCGATGTCGGGAATAAGCTCTTTGTTCTCCCCGGTTATGACCCATACTCGGCCTTCATATATATATTCTTTCATGTTGCCTCCGGCGGCCCTGCCGGGGGCCAAACTTTGGAAGAAGTTTGAACAATACTCTTAATAAATTAGAAGCACCTCTGCGGCGAAGAAGCTTATCGCCTCCCCGTGCG
>JAGLSW010000580.1 GCA_023135565.1 Candidatus Aminicenantota bacterium
AAAGCGCTCACCCGCTGCCCCTGCGCCGCAGGGCTTCCATTTGGTGCCGTCGGGGGTGTCGATTAACTCGATTCCCCGGGCTTTTAACTCGTCCCGGATAGAATCGGCTAACTGGAAATCCTTATCCTTGCGGGCTTTTACTCTTAATTCGATCTTCTCTAAAATCTCCTGCTCTAAAGAACCGCCTTCTTCTTTTTCGATGACACCCAACACGGAGTTTATCCCGTCTACATAAGCCAGTACGTTTTCCCGGTCTTTTTTCTTTAACTCCGACTGCAAAAGATTCGCCTGATGAATGAAATCGAAAAACACACCCAATGCCCCGGAAATATTAAAATCATTGTCCATCTGTTCCCGGAACGCTTTTTCGTTGTCTTCGATTAATTTTGAAGCGGCTTCGGTCTCGCCCTCCGCAGGGTCCAGGTTTTCCATGGAAAAGATAAAATCTTTGATCCTTTTTAGCGACTGGGCGGCGCTGTCTAAGCCCTCGAAAGTAAAATTGAGCAGCTTGCGGTAATGGGTGGAAAGCAGCAGGTAGCGGATAGTCATGGGGTCATAACCTTTTTCCAGCAGGTCTCTCAGGGTATATTGGTTGCCTAAAGATTTCGACATTTTTTTGTTATCCACCACTAAGTGCTGGCAGTGAATCCAATAGTTGACAAAGGGCTTCCCCGTGGCACATTCCGATTGGGCGATCTCGTTCTCATGATGGGGAAAGATCAAATCCACCCCGCCCATGTGTATATCGAAAGTTTCGCCGAGATACTTGTTGCTCATAGCCGAGCACTCTATATGCCAGCCCGGACGCCCGGGGCCGTATTTCGACTCCCAGGAAGGTTCGCCCTCTTTTTTACCTTTCCAGAGTACGAAGTCCTGGACGTCTTCTTTATCGTATTCGTCGCTGTCCACGCTGACGCCGAATTTTAGTTTATCTTTGGTAATATTCGCCAGCCGGCCGTAATTTTCAAATTTGGAAATATCGAAATAGACGGAACCGCCTTTTGGGTAGGCAAAACCGTTGCTTTCCAATTTTTCTACCAGGGCCAACATCTCGTCGATGTGTTCCGTGGCCCGCGGGTAGACGTCGGCGGGTGAGATATTCAAGGTATCCCGGTCTGCCATGAAGGATTCGATGAATGGGGCGGTCACTTCGTTTATAGAGATGCCGTCGCTAACGGCTTTTTTGATTATTTTATCTTCCACGTCGGTGATGTTCATCACGTGGTATACGTCATAGCCTGAGTAAATCAAATACCGTTTCACCAGGTCCTGGAAGATGTTGGAGCGGAAGTTGCCGATATGAGCGAAATTGTAAACCGTCGGCCCGCACATATAAAAGCCCACCTTGCCTTTATTTATCTCCTTGAAATCCTGCACTCTATTTCCTAAAGTGTTGTAAAATTTTAAACTCATTTTTTCTCCTTGGCAAGGACGGTTGTCCTTTCGTCGATAAACCAGCGCACCTGTTTGCAGACCCTGTCGAAAACAGCTATATCCGCGTTGGTCCAGCGGGTGCGGTTCAGCGCTCTTTTTAAAGAGCGGTGGAAAAGTCCCTTTTCCGGTTCTCTTAATTCTAAAGATTGCATCATGCTCCAGATATTGTCGATCAACCGGGCGAAAGTTTTTTTGGGAGCGGTTTTGGGATAGGGAACGGTTTTGCGGTTACCTTCTTCCAGTTTATAGATTTCGTAAAGCACCACCAGTACTGCCTGCGCCAGGTTGATGGAAGGGTAAGACACAGCGGTGGGAATAGTGATACAGTAGTTTGCCAACTGGCTTTCGTCGATAGTCACCCCCGAATCTTCCCTGCCGAAGACAATGGCGATTTTTTCTTTTCCCCTCCTGCCGGTGATGATTTCCGCTGCTTTATCAGGCAGCAGGAAGTCTTTTTTCCACTTGCCCGACCTGGTGGTCGCCAAAAAAACTAAGGGGATGTCGGCCAGTGCAGCGCTTAGTGTAGGGAATTCTTTGCTGTTTTGGACGATCTCCTGGGACCTGTAGCCCAATTTTCTTTGTTCGGGAACGTCGCGGTAAGGAACCGGGTTTATCAAGCGCAGGTGGTGTATGCCCATATTTTTCATAGCGCGGACAGTTGAACCGATATTGCCCGGGTTTGCCGGTTCGACCAGCACGACGTATATATTATCAAAAATGACATTCATATTTAATCCTATGATTTTGTAATCCCCATTATATTACAAAAGTGGCCTGAGCGCAAACCTTTGTTGAGTAACTATCCGGTTTTTGACAACAAGCAGCAGTTCATCGTGAAGTTCAACCCAGGGAGGAAATGTCCTGACAGCAATACAACTTTAGTTTTATGAAAAAAAATCCAACTTTACAACCAAAAATAGAACTTTTGATGGAATATCTTCTTATCAAGCCACAATCGAAGGAAAAACAAAAGAATTTAGAGACTCCTTAACTCAAACTCAAAAAACTATTTTGAGCTTCCTAAATATCGATATAAATAATTTTTGGGGGAAATGATAGAAAAAATTAATTCGGAAAAAACACCCTTTTCAACTTGCGGAAAATGAGTTATAAATTTATGTAACTATTCAGTTCCGGGAAAAT
>JAGLSW010000581.1 GCA_023135565.1 Candidatus Aminicenantota bacterium
ACTTGCGGAAAATGGGTTATAATATGGAGTATAAAATATGGAATATGAAATTTTAAAACTCGATGCTGCGGACGGCGTGGCTGTTGTTACTATCAGTCGCCCTGAAGCCATGAATGCGTTGAATACCAGATTTTTCCGGGAAATGGACCAGATGGCCGCGGAACTGGAAAAAAGGGACGATGTCAAAGTAATCGTCATTACCGGGGCAGGTAAAGCCTTTGTGGCCGGGGCGGATATTGCCGAAATGAAGGATATGACCCGGGCCCGGGGTGCAGAATTTTCGCAATTGGGCCAGAACACCTTCCGTACCCTGGAAATGCTGGAAAAACCGGTTATTGCGGCTATCAACGGTTTTGCTTTAGGAGGCGGTTTGGAACTGGCTATGGGCTGCGATTTTCGCATTGCCAACACGAAAGCGAAGTTCGGTCAGCCGGAGGTCAATCTCGGTCTAACGCCCGGTTATGCCGGCACCCAGCGCCTGCCCCGCTTAGTGGGTTCGGGAAACGCCCTTTATTTACTGCTCAGCGCTGAAATGATCGACGCTGAAACTGCTCTGCGCATGGGCTTAGTGCAGGAGGTGGTGGAACCGGATGAACTGATGCCAAGAACCATGAAACTGGCAAAACTGATCGCTTCAAAAGGTCCCGGAGCGGTGCGCAAAGTAAAAAAATGTGTGCGCCGGGGAATGGAAACCGATTTTATAAAAGGCAGCGCCATCGAATCGGAAGAATTCGGTTCCCTCTTTGAGAAAGAAGGCAAAGAAGGCATGAAGGCATTCTTAGAAAAACGAAAACCGCAGTGGTAGGCCGGTATAAGAATCTTGAAAAAAGTTTATAGAAATAAAAAGAGGAGTTATTCATGGATTATGCAGGACGATTAGAAAACGTGACGGTGCTCGGCGCCGCCGGTAAGATGGGCAGTGGTATTTTGCTGCTCACTGCCATAGAGATGGCTGATCTCAGCCTGAAGCCGGAAAATAAAGACCGGCAATTTATATTAAATGCCTTAGATGTATCGGACCAGGCCTTAGGCGGCCTGATGAAATTTCTCCGCGCCCAGGTAAGAAAAGCAGCGGAGAAGAAAACGGTTCTTTTACGCAGCTTATATGAAAGCCGTAAAGATTTGATCGAGAACAGTGAAATCATCGACCAGTATATTTTCGATGTATCGAGTATTGTGCGCCCCACCACGCGCATAGAAGCAGCCTACGAATCGGGTTTGATTTTCGAAGCGATAATAGAGAATCCCGAAATCAAGGTAAAGCTGCTCTCCCAAATCGACCGAAACAGTAAAAAGAAACCCTGGGTATTTACTAATACCTCATCTATTCCCATTCATCGATTGGATGAGCAGGCCGGTTTAGAAGGGCGGATTTTGGGATTTCATTTTTACAATCCCCCGGCAGTGCAGAAATTAGTAGAACTGATCGCAGCTAAAAACACGGTCAAAGAAGCGGTGGAATTTGCCCACACATATGCCAAAAACCTGCGCAAAAAGATCGTGCCTTCTAATGATTTTGCCGGATTTATCGGCAACGGTCATTTTATGCGCGATGCGCTGCACGGTATTGCTGAAGTGGAGCGGTTGTCGAAAGATATGCCTTTCGTGGAAGCCATGTATAAACTCAACAAAGTGAGCCAGGAATTTTTGGTGCGTCCCATGGGTATTTTCCAGTTAGTAGATTATGTAGGACTCGATGTCTGTCAATATATTATGAGTGTAATGAATCCCCACGTAAAGGACGAAGACCTGCACAGTGATCTTTTAGACCGCATGATCGGATTAGGAGTGAAAGGCGGTCAATTTTCCGACGGTTCGCAGAAGAACGGTTTCCTGGAATATGAGAAAGGACGCCCGGTAGGTATTTACGATCCTGAGAAAAAGGAGTATGTTAAAATCGCCGCTTTCCAGGAGAAGTGCGACGGGAAGTTAGGGGAGCTGCCCCAACCGGCTGCTGCCTGGAAGACAGTTATCGGCAGTCCTGACAAAGCGGAAATCCTAACTAAATTCTTCAAAGCTCTGAATAGCATGGACAGTTTAGGAGCTAAACTGGCAGTAGGTTACGGCAAGCGTTCCCGTGAGATCAGCTTGAAGCTGGTGGCGGACAAAGTGGCAAACAGTGAAGAAGATGTGAACACCGTACTGCTCACCGGATTTTATCATGCATACGGCCCCATAAACGAATATTTTAAACCCCGCGGCGCGGGGGGCCAATAAGCCGCTACGCGGCAGCCCCGTACGCACGGGGAGGCGATAAGCTGCTTCGCAGCAGGCTGCGTGGTAAAATAGCTCGTAGTAATCTCAAGGAGAAAAGATGAACAACCAATACCAAAAAGAAGTAGTAAAAAAAAACCTGGAATACTTTAACAAAACATTAACAGAATTCAAAGACGAACACCACGCGGTAGCCCAGTCAAAACGTTCACACCTGAAACGTTTCGAAATAATGCTGGACCTGGGCGATTTCCAGGGTAAAAGCATTCTGGATGTAGGCTGCGGTATCGGCGGTTTCTACGATTTCCTAAAAGAAAAGGGCATCGAATGCAGCTACACGGGCATCGACATCAACGAAAAAATGATCGCCAAAGCAAAAGAACGCCTGCCGAAAATCGCCGAAGAGTTTTTTGTCTGCGACATCGTAGAGGAAAAATTAGATAGAACTTTCGATTATGTGATCTCCGTAGGACCGTTGAACGTGGATTTCGCCGCCGGGCTGAACATGGAAATCACCAAACGCCTGATGGAAGAGATGTATCGATTGGCCGCGGTAGGTTCAGCCATCTCCATGACTTCATCTTTCACAAAGAAAGCCACTGCCGGCACTTTCTATTACGACCCGGCGGTTATTCTTTCCGAAACCGGCAAATTCTGCGCCAATGTAAAACTCGATCATACCTATATGCCCCATGATTTTACCCTCTTCTGCTATAAAAGAGATTTGTATTCGTGATATTATTTGAACTATTAGGAGGAAAAAAATGAGAAATAATAACAAGAAGAATTTTTTAATTTTTGTAATCGCGGGTGTTTTCCTGTGTTTGGTGTTGGGCGGCACGGTTTTCGGCAAAGAGTATCGTGTGCTCTCTCCCGGCAAAAAAATAGAACTGGCAATTAAAACGGGCAGTGATATTTCTTACCGGGTCTTTTATAAAGGAAAAGAACTGCTGCAGCCATCGGCAATTGCCATGACTGTTCACAACAAAGGAACGCTGGGCAAAAAACCGAAAGTCCTGTCTGTCAAAAAAAACACAGTGAACCGCAAAGTTTACCCGGTGGTGAGGCAGAAGAGTAAAGAAATAATCGAAAACTATAATGAACTGGTTATGAAGTTTGCCGGGGATTACAGTTTGATTTTCCGGGCGTATAATGAAGGCGCAGCTTACCGTTTCGAGACGCGGTTCAAAGAGGGTATCCAGGTGGATTCCGAAACCGTGGAATTTAATTTTAAAGAAGACAACACGGTTTATTTTCCCGAAGAAAAGGGTTTCTTTTCGCACAATGAAAGGACTTATATTGTGCAGTCATTAAGTCGCATCGGGGCTGAGAAGATGTGCAGCTTGCCCGCTTTAGTGGCAGCAAAAGAAGGAACGAAAATATTAATCACCGAAAGCGACCTAACGGATTATCCCGGCTTATGGCTCAATGGCGGCGGTAATCGTTCTCTTTACGGCAAGCTCCCCGGTTATCCGCTGAAAGTGGAACAGCCCCGGGACCGGGACGTCAAGGTAGTCGAGTACGCCGGTTATCTCGCCAAAACGAAAGGCTCCCGCAGTTTTCCCTGGCGTATCATGGTCATCGCAGGCAGCGACGGCGAGCTCATCACCAACCAGGTGACTTTTCTTTTAGCCGAACCCTGCCGTGTGGCCGACACATCCTGGATAAAGCCCGGCAAAGTAGCCTGGGATTGGTTTAATTTTAATAACATATACGGGGTTGATTTTCGAGCCGGTATCAACACCGCCACTTATAAATACTATATAGATTTTGCATCTAAGTACGGCATCGAGTATGTGATTCTCGATGAAGGGTGGTACAAATTAGGCGATCTTTTCGACATTAACCCCGACATAGATTTGCCGGGGCTGCTCGCACATGCCAAAAAAAAGAACGTGGGCATTATTCTCTGGGTCGTGTGGAAAACCTTAGACGATCAGTTTTATGAAGCTCTCGATCAATTTGAGAAATGGGGCGTTAAAGGATTGAAAGTCGATTTCATGCAGAGGGACGACCAGTGGATGGTCAATTACTATCACAAAGTGGCACGGGAATGCGCGAAACGGCGTATGATCGTGGATTTCCACGGCAGTTACAAGCCCGCCGGGCTGCGCCGGACTTATCCGAATGTGTTGACCCGGGAAGGAGTGCAGGGATTGGAGCATGTCAAATGGTCTGCCCGGGAGACCCCGGAGCACAACGTGACGCTGCCGTTTATCCGCATGGTGGCAGGGCCTATGGACTACACCCCCGGAGCCATGCTCAACGCTCAAAAAGATAGTTTCAAATCCATATTTAAACGGCCCATGAGCATGGGCACCCGGTGTCACCAGTTGGCCATGTATGTGGTTTACGAAAGTCCTTTGCAGATGTTGGCCGACAGTCCATCTAATTATCTACGGGAACCGGAGTGTTTAGAATTTTTGTCGAAAGTGCCTTCGGTTTGGGATGAGACCCTCGTTCCCGCCGCGAAAGTCGGCGATTATGTGGTTGTGGTTAGGCGGAGTGGCGTTGAGTGGTATGTAGGGGCTATGACCGACTGGTCGGAGCGGGAGATCGATTTGGATTTTTCGTTTCTCGGCAGTGGCGATTATACCATGGAGATGTACCGTGACGGTATTAATGCCGACCGCTGCGCTTCTGATTACAAAAAAGAAGTACGAGCGATTAGCAGCAGTGATAAGATCAGGATTAAGTTAGCTGAAGGCGGAGGCTGGGCTGCCCGGATTTACCCCAGGTAGGCGGCGCTTTTGATTCTAAACCCCGTGC
>JAGLSW010000582.1 GCA_023135565.1 Candidatus Aminicenantota bacterium
CTTCTTGCCGATATACCTACCTTTTTCACTAATGCTTCCTGGGTGATGTGCCGCTCTTTTAGAACCCACCGCAGTATTTCCCGCTGGTTCTTTTTTAATTTTATACCGTCTTTTATTCCGCCCTTTATCCCGTCTTTTATACCGTCGCCGGTATAACTTTTCAACGCCCCTATTTTATTAGATTCCACTTCCCAATACCCAGATTTACGGGAGCCTACTCGTTTCAAAATTCCTTTTTCTTTCAATTCGGCAATGTTTTTCTCTATGCTTCTTGCCGATATACCTACCTTTTCCACTAATGCTTCCTGGGTGATGTGCCGCTCTTTTAGAACCCACCGCAATATTTCCCGCTGGTTCTTTTTTAATTTTATACCGTCTTTTATCCCGCCCTTTATTCCGTCTTTTATTCCGGCGGCAGAAGACCACCGCGGAGGGGATTCCATCTCAATAATAAAATGGGTTTGCAGCAGCCTAATTTCAAATGCATTGCTGTTTTCCATGCAGAGTTTCTCCATCCTCTTAATACCGGTGCCAACTTTTTCCATAAAAATGGTTTTTGAAAGTAGATCGGCAAGCAGCCGGTTTCGCGGCCAGCTTAATTTCCCAAATTCGCTCATAGGAAATGACGCTATCAAGCCCCCAGGATTATTAATTCGAATTCCATTCGATAGCTTTTCCACTGCTACCTCACCGTTTTCAAAATAGTCCCTGTGGATAACGGCATTCACAATCGCTTCCCGGTATACATCTACAGGGAATTGAGGATGTTCTATTCTTCTGCCTCCTTTTATTTCGAACCTGACAGGCACACGCTCCTCGATATAGTTAATAGCGAACTCGATATTGCCGATAACACCCTTATCTACTTCTTTTTTATCCAATATGTCTATTCTTTCATCTCCTTTGAAATGAACGCAGCGTATTTTCGATGCGGAAATGTATTTATAAGGCTTCTTAGCAAAAAATAGAACGCCTGCATTGGACATCCCTTTGTTATTCAGTATTTTCAGGTTCCTTAAAATATTATCCCTGCCCAATATCTTTGTGACACCGGCTAACAAAAGGTAATATTCAAATTTATCATCATCAAAATCTTTGAAATCAAAATCCGGGCAAACCAGTTCATCGAAACGTATTTTATTCTCTTTTATGCAAAAATCCAGGATTTTGTCCCTTTTTAGTTTCTGTGAGTTCGCACCCAGTCTCAAATAAAACCCTTTGCTGCATTGATAAGGCTTATTATTTCCTTCCGGCACGTTTATCATTAAAATATTGTCAATTACCTCAACGCTGAGAAATATTTCCGGGTCGCAATTTTGTCCGGTATCTATGACCTGGGATTTCAGTTTGTTCGTGGTCGATAACCCTTTAATTTTTCCTGCGTCGTTTACTCCTAAAAATATCTTCCCTCCAGACGCATTAGCAAAAGCGGTAATTTCCTTTGCTAAAGAATTATCGAAATTTTCTTTAAATTCTACAAACTGCCCTTCCCCTTCCTGTAATACCTGTTCTAATTCTTCTTTTTTCATGCAATTCAACTAAATCATAACTCAGCGCAAGAGGGATTGCCTTCATAAGGGTGCTGCTTTCTCGATGCCTTTATTCCAGGTCGCCGGTGTGCAGCAAAAAATAGTTCTTCTTGCCGCGCTGTACCAAAATCACCTTACCCTGGAGCAATGCATTGCTGGAAATCACCGCTTCCGCATCCTGCACTTTCTCCCGGTTGATGCTAACACCGCCGCCTTTGATGGTGCGCCGGGCTTCGCCTTTGGAAGGAAACACATTAGTCTTAACAGCCAAAAGATCGAGTACATTAATTCCCTGCTCCAATTCGGCTTTCGGAACGGCAGCCCGGGGTACGCCTTCAAATACCGCCAACAAATCAGCTATCGAGAGCTTCTTCAAAGTCTCCGTGGTGCCTTTGCCGAATAAAATCTGCGAAGCGTCCACAGCTGCTTTATAATCCTCCCGGGAATGTACCATCACGGTTAATTCACCGGCCAATCTTTTTTGCAGCAGCCGGTTATGGGGCTCCTGGTTATGTTCCGTGGTCAGGCTATCTATCTCTTCTTTAGACAGCAGGGTGAATATTTTGATATATCTTTCCGCATCTTCATCGGAGGCATTAATCCAGAACTGGAAAAATTTGTAGGGCGAAGTGTATTTGGGGTCTAACCAGACATTGCCTTGCTCGGTTTTGCCGAATTTCCCGCCGTCCGCTTTGGTAATCAAGGGGCAGGTGAGGGCAAAAGCTTCTCCCCCGGCTTTACGCCTGATGAGCTCGGTGCCGGCGGTGATGTTTCCCCACTGGTCGGAACCGCCCATTTGCAGTTTGCAGTTTTTCTCTTTGTAGAGGTGGTAAAAATCATAGCCCTGTACTAATTGATAACTGAATTCTGTAAAAGAAAGGCCTGTTTCCAGCCGTTTTTTTACCGAATCTTTAGCCATCATATAGTTAATGGTCAGGTGCTTGCCCACATCGCGCAAAAAACCGAGGAAACTAAAATCTTTCATCCAGTCGTAATTATTGACCATTTCCGCCCCGTTTTTCATATCTTTGGAAAAATCGAGAAATTTTAGCAATTGTTTTTCTATACATGCCTGGTTATGGCGCAGTACTTTTTCGTCTAAGAGGTTTCTTTCTTCCGATCTGCCGGAAGGGTCGCCGATCATGCCCGTAGCGCCGCCCACTAAGGCAATGGGTTTATGGCCGTACATCTGCAAATGTTTGAGCATCATCACGGAAACTAAGTGCCCGATATGCAGCGAGTCTGCTGTAGGGTCTATGCCCACATAAGCAGTGGTCATCTCTTTTTTTAATTGTTCTTCCGTTCCCGGCATGATGTCGTGAATCATGCCGCGCCAGGTTAAGTCTTCGATAAAATTTTTTTTAGTCATATTAATTACCAACCGTTCAAACGCTATAATTTTTATTTATACAGTACGAAAAGTATATTATATCATGAACACGCCGGGGATAGCAACATCAATCTTCCCGGTATGCCATTATTTGACACCCTATCTATGCTATAATAATAAAGGCGTTCTTTTAAAAAGGAATAGCAAAAAAGACTCCATTATGATATGATAAAATTGGAAAAATCATGAACTATAAAGAACGGATTGCCGGTTTTGACCTCGATCGCCATGAAAAGGCTTATTCTTTGCCAAAAAACATACATTGCTCTTCTCTTGAAATTGCCGATGATGAAATCCACTTTCCCCGGGTCGATGGCGCCTGGAGGCGAAGGGAAGGAATACTACTATGATTACCCTGGATTCCCTGGTACAGCAGCTTGGCTACGATGAGTCTCCTTATTATCGCAAGGTGAATGCTCCCCAACCACCCGGTTCCGCTCATTTATTTCGAAGCGCAAGGAATCTCGGAGTCGATGGGATATATGTTTTCGAAAGGGCGCCCGAATCATCGAGAGATTACTATCTACCCGCACCCGCCGTCTATGTGGCGGAAGCCGGAAACGAAAATGACGCAAGGAAAATTCATCGAAAATTATGGAACCTCTGTTTCGCTCCTTTTGCAATCATCGTCCTTCCAAACCAGGTGCGGGTATATACCGGCTTTACCTATTCGGAAGAAAAAGAGAAAGATGGTGTGCTGGATGAGATAAAAAACCTGGAAGAATTGAATCTCTCATTAAAAGAGTTGAATGCGACGGCAATCGATACCGGCCTGGTATGGTCGTCTAAATATGCGGAAAAACTGGATTCAAGTCAGAGGGTTGACCGGCATTTGTTGAAAAATATCAAACAACTGGGAGAAGCTCTTATCCGTACCGGCGGACTTAAAGATGAATTGGCCAATACGTTAATCGGTAAATATGTTTATCTAAAATACCTGCGGGACAGAGGTATCCTAAAAAACGAATGGATGGAAGAAAACCATATTTCCCCGGAAGGAGTGTTTTCTTTGCATGCCACTGTTACGGAATTAAGAAAACTTATACAAGCGCTTGAAGAACGCTTTAACGGTAAAATTTTCCCGATAAATTTCGCGAATGAAGAGACGCTGAAGGATGAACATGTAAGATGGGTGGCGGCAATTTTCAGCGGTGCGGAGATTGTTGACAGCGAAACGCCCGATATCGTATTGCAATTGCACCTCCCTTTCAAAGCTTACGATTTCGAATATATCCCGGTCGAAACTCTTTCTACGATTTACGAGCAATTTATATTCGATAGGAAAACAAAGGGAGCGGTGTATACTCCCGAACCATTGGCGGATTATGTGATTGCCGAAATGGAATCTATAAAACCGCTGGAAAGTGGCATGAAAGTTTTAGACCCGGCCTGCGGTTCCGGCATATTTCTTGTGCTTATATATAGGCTGCTTATCGAAAAAGAGATCCACCGGCGTGGGCGAAGATTAAATGCCAATGAATTACTGGCCATCCTAAAAGAGAGTGTTTACGGTGTGGAACGGGAACCGGATGCCTGTTATGTCGCTGAATTCAGCCTGATCCTTACCCTACTTCACTACCTGGAACCCAGGGATTTGCAGAATCTGGATTTTCGTTTTCCTGCTCTCCATAACCGCCAGGTATTCGAATGTGACTTTTTCGATGTCGAAGGTAAAGAAAACGATGCCGGTTTTTGGCAAAAAGAACGTGCCTTCGATTGGATAATCGGCAATCCTCCCTGGATTAAACTTAACGACAAAAAAAAGAAAAATGAAAATAAATTCGCGCTCGCATGGATGGAGAAACCGAATAATAAAAAAATGCGGCCTATTAGTAATCTTCAAATATCCGAAGCCTTTAGCTGGCTTGTTACCGACTTGCTAACCGGTGAAGGAATAGTTGGGCTTGTTTTACCGGCAACCAGTCTTTTTAATTTGAATGCGGAAGATTATCGGAAAGCCTTTTTTTCCAACCATGAAGTGATCAAGGTAACGAATTTTGCAAATCATAGGGAAGTCATTTTTGGCGGAAGAGCCACATTGCCTGCTGCAACGATTGTTTACCGGCGGGCGGTACAAGATAAAGAAAAAGCCGCGATCATTCACTACGCCCCGTATTCCGTAAATCAATTAATTGAAGCTAAAGATAAACCATGGGTCATCACGGTAAATGAAAATGAAATTAAAACCATCTCTCCTCATGAGGCAGAGAAGGGAGACACCTTGTCCTGGAAACTGGCGCTCTGGGGCAATCATATCGACAGGCGGATTATCGAACGCATTAAGCATAATTTCCCAAAAACATTAAAGGAATTTTGCCATGAGAAAAATTACTCGTTCGGTGAAGGGCCGCAAATACGCGAAGGTGGAAGTGGGGACATTAGTCTATTGAAAAAGATTCCCGGGTTAATAGTCAACAAAGAATTTAACACAGACGCCATGAGAGACTCATTATTCCGGTATTCTGTCCCGGAAAGTGTATTAACCCCCATATTGAAAGAAAAATGTTATATCCGAAAGAGAGGTGGGGAGGCAGGGATCAAACTCACTTCAGCGCCTCATATCATCCTGTCTTCAAGCTGGATGAGTTTCATTATTTACAGCGATCAGGATTTTGTAATTCCGCCCAGGCAGATAGGGATTTCAGCCCCGGTAAAAAACCGAAAAAACGTCGAAACTATGAAAGCACTTTCTCTCTACTTGAGTTCTCGTCTTGTGGCATACGTCCTGTTCTTTCATACGCCGGAATGGGGTGTTTTCCGTCATGCGTGCAAAGCCACGCTGCGAGATGTAAGAGAGATACCCACCCCCGGTTTTACCCCCGGCCAGATCGCCGAATTGGCCCATCTCCAGGAAGAAGTGACGGCAATCGAAAAAGAAAAGATCGCTAATTTATATTCGGCTCTAAGAAAAAACAGGTTTCCTGCCCACGTTGTCCCTTCCAATGACATGACTGACGATACCGGGCTGCCTGCAAACTCGACGCCCGCTGAAAAGGAAACCATCGAGTATGAAATAGCCGGGATAAGGAAAGAATTGCAGGAAAGAATAGATAACAATGTGTATGAAATATTGAAAATCCCCGGGGGTATGCGCCGGGTCATCGAAGATTTCTTCGAATTTCGCCTTCCTCTCGATACTCCTTCCAAAAGAGGCATAACCATAAGAAAACCGGTTCCCGCTGAACTGGAAAACTATGCACGCGAACTCAAGGATAAGCTGGATGATTTTTTGTCGGGCGAAGCCTACGTCCGGGTAACGATTTTTTACACTGACGATCTTATCGAATCTATAGTCGAAGTGATAGATGAAGGCGGCCCTTTCCCCATCGACGCCGATTGTGTTAAACCGGGTAATAAAACCCGGGTAAGTTTGTTGACCGGGTTGGCCGGAAACCTGCGCAGGCAGGTGAGCCAGTGGCTATATGTCCAACGGGGTCTGCGGTTGTTTGACGGCCCCCGGATACATATATATAAAACCCCGCGGATAATCGATTGGACCCGCACCCAGGCCCGGATCGACGCCGCCGATATTATTGGAGAACTCATTCAAGGCAATGACTGATAACTCAAAAAACCTTCGACCTGAGTTGAAATATTTCGGCAGTTTCTCGAGCGCTTTCAGGATAAATGCACATATATTGATTCATTGGGGGTACAGGGGCGCACTCTCACGTATTCAGCACGATTCACACCATGAACCCGTTTTAACCGGATACATAGCCGAAGCCATTAATTGTAGGCTCCGTGTCCTTGATTGTCCCGAATGGTGCGAGGATTTTTCAGTAATGGAGAACAGGCCCGAAGAGGCGGAAGGATATGAAGGAAATAAAAGGAAAAAACCCGACTTGGTGATAGAAGGAAAAATGCCGGGGCGACCTGAATACGAATTTGAAGCAAAGCGATTAAAAAAGAAGGATTTTGGGATCGGGGAATATTTGGGAAGTAAAGGTCTGGGATGTTTTGTGACCGGCAAATATGCGGCCCGGTATAATGAAGCAGCCATGCTCGGTTACATACAGAGCGATTCCCCGGAGGACTGGCAAGTCGAGATCCGGGAAAAAATCAATCGAAAAAAAACCATCCTGGATGTAATGTCTCCTCCACAGGATGTAGAAATAATTAGCGATTTCCCCAATGAATGGAAAACGATGCATCGTAGAGAAGTTATAGAGAGATCGATTTCAATTTTTCATATCCTCCTTGACTTTCGATCAAAGGGTTACCCCGCGGCGCCCCCAGTTTTATAATACTGGTTTTCACTGTAGGCTGAGCGACGGTACTTTAAAATTTGTATTTTTTGCCGGTAGATCGAGAATTGGCGTCAGCATATGGTGAATTATTTGTCTATTTTAGAAAAAATGTCTGTTTTTTCAGGACAATTATATTTTCCCGGGAAATATAATTTATTTCATGGACACTATTGTTTAGCACCTGGGGAATAAGTATTCCCACCCAGGGGATAAATATTTTTACCCAGGTGTTAATGTAATACAATAATAAGCGGGTCAAAACTTTTGTTGAGCCGCGGAGCTAACTGTCTTCGCTCTTCTGCTCACCGGCACGGCGGTACTGCGAAGGATTCATCCTGGCAAACTTCTTGAAAGCCGCATTAAAAGCCGATTTCGAGTTAAACCCTACATCGAAAGCTATCTTCAATAAAACAAAATCTTTCTCCTTAGGGTCTAATATTTTCCGTTTGGCTTCCTCCACTCGGTACTTGTTGATGAATTTATTAAAATTTTGATGCAGCTTCTCATTCAATATCTGCGACAGATGCTTCTCGGAAATACCAAGCATCTTGCTGAGTTTCTCTACCGGGGTAATCCGGGGTCGGTGCTTTACTTTTTTTTATTTTTTTCGTTCTATCCTAAAACCAAATTGAAAAAGTCATAAAGTCATGCACCGTGCACATTCTTTGTGCACATTCTTTTATGAGTGATGGTACTATTTTTCTTGCTCTCAATAATTCACATCCAGGGGGCAATATCCCTGGATATTTTAATTCCAAAACAAGTATCTTTCAACGCTTCCTCATTTTTCTCTATAGCCCGTTTAATTTCACTTTTATTCAAATCAAGGAATAATTCTCGGTTTTCATAAGACGGAGAAGTTTGATATTTCTTCATTATATCTTTTTTCCATATATTGCAGCGTCGGTCAACACATTTCAAAAAAAGTTTAAAAGACGCCCATGCTTTTCCGGCATCTCCCGCCTCAAGAAATTTTGAAAACCAAGCTTTTGCCCACTTGTTGTGCTGCCAATGCCCCAAAGCAGTTTTTATGACAAGCTTAATCCAGCATTCAGGGATTTCTTTATCCAGATCGTTTAGTTTATCAAACGAAGACTCCTGATCCTGGAATCCCAGCATCATAATTCCTTTTGCCCTGACATACAATAAATTGGAAGTAAGATATTTATCGATTTTCTGTTGGTACCACATGGTATTCTTTACTTTTTGGTTTACAACAGCTAATTCAATGAGAGAAAGATCGACAAAACATTCATCAAACTGCTCATCCCATAGTGCCTCTGTTCCCGGTATTTGTTCCGCTCTAAATAGATCATCAATGAATTCAGAAGGCTTAAGATCACGATCAAAACCGGGAATGCTGTGTGTGGTTAATTTCTCATAAAGTTTTAAGGCTTCGGTGGGTTTAACCTCAAAAAGCACTTTACATAAAACCTTGTAAAAACTTCGACACTTTACGATAATTCGTGCGGTTTCCTTTGGTTCCGAGCAACCAGCAACAGCATTCACCCACTTCTGGATTAAATGGGGTTTTATTTTTATAATTTCTTTTAACGTTTCACTATAAAAATTAGCTGACAACCAATTTTGGCCTGCTTCTAATATTTCCTTATTGTTTTCCCTATCGGTTACCCTGGTTTTAGAACAGCCATAAACGTTATTTTCCCATACAAAATTTAGATCTTCTATATATTTATTAAACTCGTCTTCTTTTAAACCTCGTTGGATTACGGCAAAGCCCAATGCACCTAATGATATTCTCCTCCTTAGTTCTTCATATGATAAATCTTTCCCATACTCTGCCAGGATTAGACTTCCGACATGATTCTCTCCCGAAGAATTTTCTTTTTTCCATGCCCAGCCGCCGGAAATGAAATCAACCATTAATTTCATATTTTCGGACTTAAAAAATGTCCAACATGAATCGTTCCTGATGTGGTTGTCACTATGGGAAAAGTACCTTTTTATTTCCACCAGGACTTTTAATGGAATATCTTTTGGATGTTTTGAGATAAACCCCAGGAGCCGACGCAATTCAGTTGTATTGTTAGTGTTTCTCAACTTCCTTAAAACCCAGTCCCATGATCGAGGCTCCAATTTTTTGAAGAATAAAAAAAAATCAAGATAATCTGCTGCCTCTTCCGGTCTTTTTAGCAGCAGTCGCAGTTGTGTGATGGCGGAAAAGCTTGAAAGGGCAATCCAGAAAAGATACCCCTCAGAATGATCTTCATTTACTCCTGGTTTTTCAATAATTTTTTTATGCAATCGCCTCCATGTTCTTTTTACTGCTGCCATCTCCTCTTCCCCTAAAATCAAAAAGAATGTTTTTAGTTCAGTAACGATCCTCCATAAAAGTGGATCCTCTCGATTTTCCATATCCCGTATAATAGCCCGGTATATTTTTACTGCGGCAGTCGGAGAAAAGGCAAATAAAAAAATTTGGATAGACTCCCAAAAATAATCATCCTCAGTCCTACCGCGTTTTGTCCTGATAGCAGTAGGGCTTATTTGACACGCATGTGCTGCTAAACGCTTACCCAAATTTTTGGGAACCGGCAGTCCCGGTTCAATAACAAGGTGCTTCATATTCCAAACAATTTTTTTGAGTTCAATATCTTTTCGATTTAGACACTTGAAGTAATCGTCTCGTGACCAGGTAGAAAAACATTTGCATGGGTCTTCCACGGAATCTTTTTTTTTCCATTTCCTACCAAAAAGGTCATCCGGTAGTGTGTTACGAAGTTCTATCGCCTCCGGGCTTCTTTCATAGGTTAGTAGGTAGTATGCTGCCCTGGTTGCAACCAATTTATCTTGATCTAAAAGATTCAATATTTCCTTTTTTAATTTCGGCCAGAGAGGTATTCGTACAATACGCAATATCCATGAAATTTCATCTTCTCTTGTGCCGAAAATCGAAAGGCAATTATTAAGTGCTTTGATAGTAATTGCACGAACAAATGGACGGCGATCATCAATAAAAGATATAACGGATAATGCGATGGAAGTAAGTGATGGCAGATAATATCCACCTTCCACAAGGGTAACCGGGTACCCCGCAAGTTTCGCAGGCCCCAATTTCAAATCAGGGCCAAAGTGCTCTTGAAGTCTTCTTTTATGTTCTTCCTTCCATCTGTCTTTTATGCGGAGATCAAGTTCAATCCAACCCAACCAGTTTTCAAATTTTTCTTTGAATAAACCAATAAATTTTTCCTCTTTGCACCAGCGGGAAAAAGTATATTTGAACATCCGATTAAGCCAGGAATTATATGAAGATGTTTTCGACTCAAGCTCTGCCAAATTAAAATAGGTTTCCGGGCTGCATGGGAAATATGCCTGGAAATTGTTCCATACCTCATCGTCTGAGTTTTTTAAATTAATATAATATCTTAGCAGGAATAGACGCCCACTTTCCGGGAAACTGTTGCGAATCATGGCAAGAAAAACAGCAGAGCCAACTATAGCTGCTTTAAAATCCATTTCCGGCTGAGGTTCCAAAAAACGGTCAATACACTCTTCAATCGCCTTTTTTCCTTTCAGGGTTTCTTGCTTTACCTCATCATTTAATAAAAGCCCCAGACCATGAGCCAATCGTTTTTCATCCACCCTGAATTTATATTTTTTAACCTCATCTTGAATAAAAACACCGCTGTTTATGAGTTCTTCCAGCACTTCTCTTTTGTTTTCTAAAGTAATCAATTCAGTAAAATCTTTATCGCTAAACCACTTCTCACCCGATCTCGCTTGCCTGGCTAATCCTATCATAATTAACTGGAAATCGTCATCGGTTAAATTTAAATTTGATTTTCGCTCCCGACGATCTTTGAAGTCCTCATAAAGCAGCCTATGCACGGTAACATCACCACTTTCAGCTATTCGTTCACGATATTTAACCGTCATGTCAAAATAGCGGGGTTTGCGAATCAACGGCAGCAGGCTTGCCGGTATATCATCTTTTTTTAGGTCATATTGCTTTAGTGCGGCATCGAGTTCTTGGTCATTATAAGGCGGTAAATCCCATGATTTCGTTTTATTATGGATGTGACTTAATTTGCCTAAATGTCTATCCCAATATTTTGTCCGGCAGGTTAAAAGAAGTGCAATTTTTTCCTGCCATGGGGCTATATTAAAATTTTCCAAAAATGACCGCCAAGCAAATAAGAGGTTCTCATTGAGGCCATCGATCACTAAAAGAATAACCGGTTTCGTTACAGTTTCTCTTTCCATCCAATTGAAAATACGCTTACTCCAAAAATCTCTTTTATGAGTGCTCAATTGCCGTGTAATTGCATCGCTTAACGTTTGCGAAATATTTTCAGAGGAGACATCCTGTGCATTCAAAAATAATACCGGCGAGCTTTTATTATGCTTGATATGCTTCAGTACCCATGAGGCCACCGTCCAGGTCTTACCATCCCCTTCCTCTCCACGTAATGTAAAAATCCTTTTGTCCTTTCCCCAATGCTGAAACCAATTGTCCAGTTGCTCATATGCCTCTTTTCTTTCTATGATCTTAACATTTCTATCGTTAACATTCAGAATCTGTCTGAACCAACTTCGAGAATTTTCCGCAGAAGCTAATTGTTCCAGCAGCCATTGATTTTGTCTTTTAAACCAATTATTATAGCCGATCTCTACTGAACAGAAAGACTTTCGCAGCCGGTCTATTTTTTCTCTATACCCGGGAATTGATTTAATGTGGGTTAAAGCAGCTTTTAGTTCAACAATATTAGGCTCATCCGACAAGTCCGGGTAAAACTTCTGGATATGCTCGATAAATTTATCCTGTCCAAAAGCGCATAAAGCGACCAAGGAACATGGGGAGTCATCTCCTGTTTCAATAAAATGAGTTTCAATTCCGAATTCATTCCCGGTCAAGGAGAGAGAATCGATTAATTGATTGCTAATATCTCTACTGGCGACCAACACCCATAAATCAAGTTGAGGATTCTTTTGGTGAGCCTGAACCAATTCCCCCTGGAGCGATCTTTCATCAAGCGGTCTGTCCTCACGATAGCGTTTGCACTCTATTTTTATACAGGTTTTTCCATCAATTTGTGCACCCATATCACCGCCAGCTTGAAAACCTGATTTTGAGAGGTAAAATCGATTTCCTGTTAACCTTTCAATTAATTTCAGGATTAAACCCTCAAAACCGTCATGTCCTGCTGCATGGAGTTTCCTTAGTGTGTTTAAGATCATTTTATCTTCTTGCATCCACTTCCCTTCTATTTGATATGTTCAGCTATAAATTTTAAAATAATCAATATACCTCTTCATGTGTGCCGACATTAATCAATAGCGCAGTAGAATCATCAACAAACTTAAAAACTATCCTGCAATCATACTCGATCACAATAGCCCTTAATTCGCTCAATTTACCAGATAATCTATGATTCCGCAATTCAGGCGCATAAGGTTCCCCGGTAAATATTCTCAGCTTCTCTTTGATCTTATTTTCTTTATCGGGATGTTTTTTGATATATCTCTTTAACTTTCTCTCAAAACTTTTATTCCAGGTTAACTTAATCATTCAATGCATTAAACAAGTCGTCTGCGCTTCCGGATTTAACTTTGCCGTCTCGATAATCTTTCATTGCCTGCCGGTAGTCTTTATATATCATTTCTCTTTTCTCTTCCACCAATCTCTTCTTCAATATATCCACTATTAGTTCTTTGTCGCCCAAAGAGTACTTTGAAACCTCATCCAAAACATGATCTATTGCTGCATTCATTTTATAACTCCTTCTTCTTTAATATAATCTGAATTTTAGTAAATGTCAACAGGTAACCTTAAATTCTCCCTATTGCAATAGAGTAAGAGGAATTGTTTTGCCCTGACCCCGTTTCTTAAAAATCGCTTAAACCGCCGCTTTCTTTTTCTTCAAACTCTCTACGCTGAAACTATCGAAAATAATCGCTACCGCCACTTTAGTCAACAGCGTGAAAATCAAAAAACCGATGGAAAATATCCCGGCGGAGATGCGTATTTCCGTAAGAGAAGGTGTGTACGCATAAATCTGCCCCTGCACGTCGGGGGTGAAACCGGGAATAATCAAAGCGATCCCCTTCTCGATGTAAACGCCGAAATAGATCAACAACGCCCCGATATTCAGGGTGACGATGTTTTTCCTGGTGGCGGGTATCAAAAAAAGGAGAAATGCAATAACACTGATAATAATAGATATCCAGCCGTAAAACACAATATCGTTGTTCTCTCCGATACCCTGAAAAAGGTATTTCAAATGGACGATATGTTCGGTGTTGGAATAGACCTCTTTGAATATCTCGCTGAAAAAGAAAAATAGGTTTAAGAACATGGCATAAGCCATTAATTCCGCTATTTTCCAGATGGCTTCGTCTTTGATTTTGAAATTAGTGGTTTTTTTCAGCACCTGGAATAGTATCAGCAGTACGGCCGGCCCTGAACAAAAAGCCGAAGCCAGGAATTTGGGAGCCAAAAGAGCAGTATTCCAATAAGGCCTGGCTGCCAGACCGTTGTAAAGGAAAGCGGTGACCGAATGGAGACTGATGGCTACGGGGATAGACAGCAGTATTAACGGGAATACAAAAGATTTGTTGTATTCTTTTTTGTTGAAATATTTATAGAGGAGATAGGTGACAATAACGAGGTTCAAAATAAAATAAAAAGATAAAACTAAGAAATCCCAGCCCAACAGGGAGGAGGGGATATTGAGCTTACCGAAAAAAGGCAGCATATGCCACAGCCGCAACGGGCTGCCCACATCCACCAGCACAAAAAGCATACACATTATAACCGCGCTGATAGCCAGCAGTTCGCCGAAAATCGCTACCTCTTTTATGGGTTTCCAGTTATAGATATAGGCCGGGATAACCAGCATAATGGCGGCGGCTGCCACCCCTACCAGGAAGGTAAAATTACCGATATAAAAACCCCAGGATATGGAATCCCCCATATTGGTAACGATCAGGCCTTTATCTAATTGTTGTATATAGCCGCCCGCCCCCCAAAAAATGAGAGCGAACAAAAACAGCAGCCAGGTATAATACCACTTGTTACCGTGGAGAACGACTTTAACACTCTCTTTGATAAATCGAAAAAAATTCAAAATACACCTCGCTACGCAGCAAAGAAATAATAGAACCGGGGCTGCGTATTCAGTTCTTCTTTAAGAACCAGCACCCGCTTGTTTTTTAGGATATAACGAATTTCGCTTTCCGGGTCCAGCAAGTTGCCGAATTTCCTGGCCCCGGTAGGGCAGGCTTCGACGCATTTCGGATACAGGCCTTCCCTTACCCTCTGGATACAAAACGTACACTTTTCAACCACATTTTTGTACCTGGGGCGGTTCCCCAAAAAATGGGTGTCGGGATTTACTTTTTCCGCCGGTATGGTAGGTTCGCCCCAGTTAAAGTGGCGCGCCCCGTAAGGACAGGCAGCCATGCAACTGCGGCAGCCGATACACCAATTGTAGTCTACTACGACAATACCGTCCGGTTCCTGCCAGGTGGCTTGTACCGGGCAGGCGCTGACGCAGGGCGTGTTCCGGCACTGCTGGCAGGCCACGGGGACATAAAAGTGACCTTCATGGGGTACTTCTTCATGGCTGTAATGCAGGTTGGAGTGGTGAAAATCAACCCCTTTCTCTTTCTCCATTTCCAGCACCTGTATCCAGTGGGTCTGGGGGGAGCGGGACAGGTTATTTTCTTCCACGCAGGCGTAAACACAGCGGCGGCAGCCGATACAGCGCGACAGGTCCAGCGCATAAGCGAATTCGGTTCCTTCTATAGGCCCTTTCACCGAGATGGAAAATTTTTTGCCGTATTTTTTAGAATAGCGATTTTCGAGACGGTTGATGATCTTCTCGATTTCTTCTTTTGAAAGTTCCTTAAAATGGCGCTGGAAAAGTTCCTCGAAGGCGGCTTTCGAGCCGCAGGCGCTCAGGGCCGCGGCTGCCGATACCGCGGCAGTGGCTTTCAGGAATCCTCTCCTGGTCAAGTTTTCTTCCCGGTTAACTTTTTCGTGGATTTCTTTTGTTTTCTTACTCATTATTTGTTCCCCCCCGGTCTTTTGGGCGGCGGTTCCGGTTTTAATTTTTTAAAGCGCGGGGAATGGGGATTGTGGCAGTGGGCGCAGAGGAGATATTTTTTCGGGCCGTTCCAGGAACCGGTGCGCCTGCCGTGCACGCCCCGGCGCCAATCCCGCAGTTTCGGGCCGTGGCACTGACCGCACAGTTTGTAGGACTCTTTAAAATCCACCGGCCTGCCGTCGGCCAGGTGGAGCACGTCGCGGTTATTTTTGTCGTGACAATCTAAGCACCAGCGGTTTTGTTCATCATGTTTGAGTATGATGTCGTCGTGGGCGTCTTCCAGGACGCGGCGCTGCGGGTTAGGTTCCATATCCGCGTGGCACTCGGAACAGGGGAAAATATCTTCGCTGAAGGGTGGGGGCGGCACCTGGGTTTCTTCTTGAGTGTTATTATCGACCGCGGTGGGAATTTTTGGATTTTCTTTGGCCTTTTCGTGCTGTGCCGGGACAGCGGCTGCGGTGAGAAACATTATGACCGTGGTTAAAACTAACGTTAATATTACCGATTTTTTAATAAATTTTGTCATATTAACTCCGCTTTTTATTTTAGCACAAATCAAAAAAAAATACACCCCTACATTGTGGTATTTTAAAAAAAGCGGATGGCCCCACTCGCGTGGGGGAGCATTGAGCCGCTTCGCGGCAGGGTGGTGCTTTTGATTCTAA
>JAGLSW010000583.1 GCA_023135565.1 Candidatus Aminicenantota bacterium
TTTTTCAAAAGTGTGGCCCCCGGCAGGGCCGCCGTAGGCAAGACGCCGCACCCCTATTTGGAGGTAATCCACATAGGCGAAACCCAAACCATCTCGCCATCACTATATGTAACCTCGCTCAATTTTCCATCAGGCAGTTTTATTTTTCGTTTTATTTCTTTCCCCACCTGTTCGCCGCGCACATAATAATAACTAAGTATACCCGGTTGGGCCGCGGTATCTGTCCAGGAGAACTGCACGAAAGTTTTTCCCGGTTTTAGGGTGTAAACGTCGATGCCGTCCTTGACGACGGTCACCCGCACAAAAGGCGCAGTACCGGTCAATTTCACATCCAGGGTGGGCGGCCTATCAACAGTAAACTCCTCACCCATAAAATGAGAACCGCAGCGCACGTCGGCAATAATATTATCCGTGGCAGCATAGACACGCCGTTTCTTAAGCGCCTGTAAGATCGCTTGCCGGGAAGATTCCTCCACGAACACGCAGCAGTAACTGATGTGCGTTGATTTATGGTCGCTGGAAGCCTGGAACCCCAGGCGGTACCCTTTCTGTAACGCCCTATGAACCATTCCCTTTGGACGCCAACCGCCCCTGGTGAAAAAAGCGCTGCCTACACGGGGCGCATTTTCTTTTTCATAGCTCTGGCGTGTTCCCTGGAAAATTTCCACCACCGGTTCTACTTCGGGATCATTGCTGCGCCAGTCGGTGCCCATCCTGGTAGCGGAAGTGTGTACGCTGCAAATGCCGCCGAAAAACCGCAAATATTTATAAAGCATCTCTGTGTCCGGTTCATACCGGTATAGGATATTCAAATTACGAATACCCCGTTGGGCAAAAAGAATGTTACGGTGACCATAAGGGTATATAACGCTGCGCTCATAAGAAAACATAGGCATAAAAGCACCCTGGTTGTGGAAAACATCGCAGGTTTTTTGGGTGAGCCACCAGGTATATTCGCGTCCTTTGCCGTTAAAATGGTCGCCGCTGCCTAACCAGTCGAGAGCAGCAATGTCCAAACCATAGCGCCACATATCGAAAAGACTGCCGTCCGCGCCGCCATCACTGGAAATTTCACTGTGGCGGTGAAATTCTCCACGCAGGATGCGCAGCCTTTTACCGCCGATTTCCGCCCTGTAATTGCGGATTGCCGTTACTGCCCCGGCTTCTTTTCGATCTGCCGGTGAGATGTGCCGGGAGCCGTTCCCGGCAAGGGGCGAAAGCTCGATCTCACCCGGGGCTTTCGCAGGTCCTGTATAGATAGAGTAAATATTCCAATTGACCGGGACATCGGCGTAGTGCACCCGGTTTCTGGTCGCGGCAGGAGGTAAGTTTTGGTTTTGCCCCGGCTTTTGCTCGACCAGGGGCCGGTAAAAAGCCGCGTTCCGGAGCCGGTTGTCTGAACTGGAGATAATGCGGAGACCTCCGTTTGGCGCGGGAGCAGGCAGCAGTACCGGTGATTCGTGCATCATGCCGTCTGTGCGCGGTATGGGCGCTGCTTGCCGCCAACCGCTGCTGTCGCAGGTAGTCAGGAAATTCAACCAGGTGGAACCTACCCGGCTGCTTACGAACCTATCTAACCGGGCGCGGGCGGACAGCCATACCCGCCCTTGCGCATCCAGCGCCAATTTCGGGCCGCTTAAAAGAGATACCGGTTCCTTCAGCCTGCCCCAGTAGAGAGTAAGGTTGGTACGGGGCATTATATGGTTTATGTCTCCCGGCGGCGTATAGAACTTATCTTTTACCAGGACTTTTAAACCGATGCGGCGCTCCGAATACAAAGGCGGGAAAGCTTTATCATAAAAACCGTAATCCTTGCCCCATCCTTGCGGCGCGCTTTCGTAAGCGATCCACAGGCGGCTGCGTTTATCGTAGATAATGGCGGGACGCAGTTCACCGCGTTGGGATGCCGCCGCGGTGATTACTTTTCCCCAGGCGCCTTTAAAATAGGTGCGCAGCAGTATATCATAGTCGCCCTTTTCGTAACTATCCCAGGCCGCGGTGACATGCCCCTGCGGCGAAACCGCCAGTGCCGGCGTCCATTCGTTAGCCGGCCCGGAAGCGATGCGCACTGCTTCCCCGAAACCGGCGCCCTGCTGCCGGGCGGCGAAGATGTCCGAATTATTGCCGCGAAAACCCTGCCATACCAGCCATATGCGACCATCGGGGCCGGTGGCTGTAACATGGTTGATATCTGCTCCCGGGTCTGTTGTGACACGTATAGGCTGCGCCCATTTTTTTCCTGTACGCATGCGCGCATAGATATCCCAATTGCCCCCGGTATTTTCCGACCAGGACACCCAGGCGCGTCCATCTCCGTCCACCGCGGCGGCGGTACGGAAAATATCTCCCCCAGCCCCGGTCAGGGGTATCGGCTGGCTCCATTCTCCATTTTTCAATTCGGAAAACATCACCCGGTCGCCGCCCGTAGGAGCCTGTAGGTAAGAAAAGTCTTGCGGCTCTTCCGGTAATCTTTTTAGAAAGGGCTGGAATCTTTTATTGCCGGTGAAAGCGATATAAGCCGCCACCGCACCGCCGCCGGGAGCTGCCGCCGCGCTGGGGTAGGCATCTTCAGTGGGTGATGACGTGATAAGCCGTGATGTAGGCACCCGATCTACTATCATATCCCCATTTAAAAAGGCCAGCCGTTTCCCGAAAGGCAGTTTGCCCAGGGGGATTTGGAATCCGGGGACAGTTTTCCCGTCCTTTTTTATCTTAATGAGGATTTGGCTGTCAACCGTAATTTCTTCCGCAGCCAGGATAAAACCGTTTGGTAGATAGGGTAGGGAGGAGACCGGGCGGCTGCCCGGAGCCTGGTATTCCCATTTCAGGGGGCAAGCGCGGCGGATTTTTAGTTTGAAATCTGTCAAAGTGGCGAAATCTTTTTCTATCAGGCGCCAACTGTGAGCAGCGGTAATTTTTCCTTTTTTGAGCCGGTAATTGCCCTGCCATGAAGCTGCTTTGTGTTCTTTGACGCCGAAGAGCAGCCGTACGCTGACGGTGTTTTTTTGTGTTAGGGGTGTTATCTTTTCGTTGGCAGCTAAGAAAACGCAGGAAAAAATCAACGGCAGTATAAGTCCGGTTATAATTTTTTTTAATCGCTTAATAATCATGAATAGATTATAGAAAAAAAACCGCTGTATTTCAAGCCCACTGCGTGGGCATCCTATGAGGGGCTGCCTTTCGAGATAAGTTAGCCAGGTAGTTTCCAATATAGTCTTTTCCGGCTATTACAACCGGTCGTTTTTAGGCCCCAGGGCACTGCGTGGGCATCCTATGAGGGGCTGCTCCCCCGGCATTCGTCCAAATAGTCCTATCCGTCCTATGCTTTTTGCCGGGAAATTTGTTTCTCCCTTGATATTTTTCTAATTTTTATTATAATATGATATTGGAGTAAAACCAGATGAAAAAAAATCCTTATAAATACAGGGGACCGTTAGACCCCATAAAAGACAAACTCGTTTGTGTGCCCAGGACAGAGGATGTCAAGCGGGTAATTGAAGGAATACATAATGGCGACTACTGGTCTATTTTAGGACCAAGACAAATAGGAAAAACCACCTTCTTAAGACAAATCCAGTACAAGATTTCCAATGCTTATTGTATATATTTTAATTTACAAATTTCTATTACAGGGGAAAAGCGTTTTTTTCGTTGGCTTAGAGACGAGGTGCTCGACAGTATTCCCGTGGCACAAAAAAAACCGCATACTGCCGGGTGGGATGAAAAGAATCCCGGTTTTAGTTTTATCAGTTTTTTAGAAGAATTTAGGGCTGAAGATGAAACAAAAAAGATTGTTTTTCTTTTCGATGAAATTGACAACCTGCCCTTCCTGGGAGATTTTTTGCGTCTCTGGCGAAAAATATTTCACGACCGCTATAATAAAAAACAGCTAAAGCGTTATGCAGTCATTATCACCGGGTCAGCGGATTTAATAGCGCAGTCAACCGGCCCTACTTCCCCTTTTAATATTGCAGAGAAATTGTACTTAAGGGATTTTTCGGATGAGGAATCGGAAAATTTAATCGATAAACCTTTTGCAAACCTAAATATCAAAATCGAACCCGGTGCAAAAAAGAAAGTGCTATCTCAAATTGCCGGACACCCGCAAATGCTGCTGCATACCTGTCACCGATTGGTCGATAAGGCACTGGAGGGGAAAAAGGCCATTTCGGGAAAAGATGTGGAAGCAGCATTAAACGATTTACTGACCGGTAACGCAGCCATCGATACACTTAAGCAGGACCTGGAAAAAAATAAGGAACTCAAACAACTAATCATGGATATTTTTAAGGACGAGAAAATAAAATTTTTCCCTTATAAGGATTTTCCGATCAAGGGAGCGGGTTGTATTATCGAAGACTCGAACTCTTTTTGCATGATCAGGAACAAATTATTTGAGCGGTATTTAAAGGACATGCTGGTTCGGATCGAAACCCGGGAAAATGGCGTACCGTTGATAAAGAAAGTTTCTAAGAAGACGTTTTTCGATGAAAACAAAAAGCAGCCCTTAAACTATGCCTTGAAGCAGTTCAGGGTAAGGAACTATTATGGGATTAAAGACACAGCGGTTGAAAATATTCCCGTAGATACCCAATGGATATTCCTGACAGGTGAAAACAGTTTTGGCAAAACCGTTTTGCTGCAAGCTCTTGCCATCGGGTTATTCGGGGAAAGGGACGGCAATACCATATTAACCGGCGATCAAAGGGAATGTAAAATCGGGGTAGAGATTTACGAAAAAGGCAAGAGCAGGGTAAATAACCTGGGTGAGTCCGGTTTTAAACAATTCACCGATTTTGCGGCTTATGGTTCATCCAGGCTCGAGATACAAAGCCGCCAGACCGAAAACGAAATATCCGAGAAAAGCACTAAGACGTATGGTTTGTTTAAAACAGATGGGGTACTGCTGAACATAGAACATGAACTATCAAGGTGGCATCTAAAAAAGAATCCTAAGTTCGGTGCAGTCAAACAGACGCTTTTGAAGCTGCTGCCTCATATGGCGGAAATTAAGGTTACAGGAGATGACGAAATCCTATATATCGAAAAAGAGAGTGGAAACGGCAAGATTTTCGACCCGATTTCTTTTAGTAAGTTGGCTTCCGGTCACAAGAGTATTATCGCTATGATTGGAGACATAGTGCTTCGTCTTTATAAGCAGCAGCCGAAGACCGTTCAGCCCGAAAAGTTGGACGGCATTGTGATCATCGATGAATTGGATTTACACTTGCATCCTAAGTGGCAGCGTAAGTTACCTATATTGCTTTCCGAAATATTTCCCAACGTTCAATTTATCGTTTCCACACACAGTGTAATACCATTTTTAGGTGCTCCTAAGAATTCTGTCTTTTTGAAAGTTACCAGGGATGAGGGTGACGGCATCAAAGCGGAAAAGCTCGACATAGATATCGAACACTTACTTCCCAATTCCATTCTCACTTCTGCTCTTTTCGACCTGGACGGTGAGGAAATCACCCAGGTGAATAAAAAGAGCATCGCTGCTGTACGCACCGAAGATACACATGAAGAAATCGTCAAGAACGAAAAAATAAGAGAAAAACTAATGGCTTTTGAGAAAAGCGGCAAGGATTTTCCCGACGATTTATTTGAAACGGAGGAAACGGATGGAAAATGATCAGCGTAACGAAAAACCATAAAGAGCCGCCGGGGATTCTCATTAGTGACAGGTGTACCCGCAGGATAGAGCAAGCGTTGGTGGAAAAAGGGAAGCATGAGTTATGCAGAAATTGCTGCGGGGTTAGGGTGCGTAATGCATTAAAGGAGTTGTATCATAATAAATGCGCATACTGTGAAACCGATGCAGGAGCGGGAGCCGTATTGAGGATAGAGCATTACCGGCCCAGGAAAGGCATAAAGGGAGAATATCACAGCGGTTATTATTGGTTAACCTATGAATGGAGTAATTTACTCCCTGCCTGTGAGAAGTGCAACAGTAGTAAATCAAATAGATTTCCCCTCGAACCGACTGGAAAGAGAGCGGCAGTGCCTGTGTTGATCGAAGGGAAATTAAGCCGGGCTGATTGTTTGGCGGATTCCGGGGTTTTGAGAGCGGAAAAACCATTGATGCTGCACCCTGAGATAGACGAACCGGAAAGAGATATGATTTTTTTACCGGATGGTACGGTAAGGGGAAGAGCGGACCGGGACTGGGACCGGGGGAAGCGGACTATAGAGGTTTGCCGTTTAGACAGGGTGGAACTGGTACTGGCGCGTAAAAAGGTTGTAGATCGATTTTTAGCCCGGATAAGGGAATTGCTCGATGATCTGGTTGAGCAGCGGGGAAAAAAAGAATTTAGCAGACGATTTGATCGATTTTTGATTAAGCTTTTAAAAGCTCATGAACCGCATAGACCTTATTCGCGGCTAGGTTGGTTTATGTTCCAGAAGTTTGAATTGTTTTTTGTGAAGCAGTTAGGGAAGAAGGGGCAGCGTGTGGTCAGGAAGGCTTATGAATCTTTCCGGGATAGGTATAAAACCAGCTGGAAATAAAAATATAGAATGGTGATTGGCGGTAACAGGATTTATAACGATTGGATTTTTTAGGAGGTCTCGCTAAAAATATGCGCATCTATTATGGAGTTAGTTTGAATTTTATCTTGATATTTTTTTGTTTTGTATTATAATAGAAGCTTAAGAAAAGTTTTAATAGGCCAATCGAGATGAGTGAAACGAACAGGTTCAGTAGAGCAGCAGGAGATAGTTTTGTCGAAATCGACAACCCATACTATATTTATGATCCCAAATCGGGGGAACAATTTTATCATGAGGAAGTGATACAGAGAATTAGAGATATATTCAATGACCAGCCTGAAAGGAGGATCGTGGTGCTCCAGGGCAACCCCGGTTCCGGGAAAACAGGTACTTTAAAGAAAATTGCAAGAGAACCGGGATTGCTGGGAGAAAATTATATCTCTATTTACGTTAACTTAAAAAAAAATGCCAACCTCGATTTTAACGATTTGTTATTTTCTCTTTACAAAGATATGGTGGTGAACCTGAATAAGAGAGGATGCAGCATTCCGCAGCCCAATTATTTTGGAGAACGGCGCAAGAAAGATGATATTAATACCCTGGAATCGATTTTTTTGACAATTGCATCCAATCTTCCCGAGGGAAAGATTGCGGTTTTAATTTTTGATGAATTGGATGATTTACTGGATAAGATTGAACCTGAAACGATTTCTTCATTCATCAGGTATTTAAAAAATATTGAATATAATTGGAGCAGTTATAGGTTAATCATGGCGGTAGATAAGAGATTGTCCGATTTTACCGGCGATAAAACCGTCAAGAGTTTGTTGGCTTCATCTCCAGGTATCGATGTGAATGAGATGCTGACCGAAGCAAATATTAGAAAGTTAATCATCGAACCGGTAAAAGGAACATTGAGATATGCAGAAGATGCGGTCAGGAGCATCATTTACTATTCAGGTGGAAGTCTTTTTTTTCAACAATTAATCTGCCATCAACTAGTAACCTACATGGATAAAAAAAAGAAAAACCATTGTAGAAACGTTGATGTTGAACAAGCTATCAAAGGGATATTGAAAGGATCGATAGCTGAATTTGGATATTATTGGGAGAACAAGTTTTCCTCAATGGAGCGGATAGTTGCCTCTGCATTTGTGGATAGACGGATAACAGGAAGGAGAGGAAAACGATATACGCTAAAGAAAGGGACGCTATTGGATAATATTTTGGGGAAAGAGGCATATAGGAAAATTGCGAAAATGTATTATTTCGGTTACCTCAATAAAATGGAAGGGAGGCGGTTTCATGAATTCCCGTTCAAGATTGCACTTTTGGGAAAATGGATACAAAGAGAGCACCCCTTTATAAAAACCGTTATACAAAATATCGATGCTGTTGTCGATAAAATTGATCTTGAAACAACCATTAAAGAGATTGACAAGATCGCAGGAAAGAAATTACTTCCCTTCGATAAGGGGAAAATTTTAGACATCTCGAAAAAATGGCACTCGCTTCTAAAGAATATAGTAAAGAACCGTTTTACTGCTAAAGCAAGCCAGTTAGAAGATTTTTTTAAAATTTTTTGCGGCATTTTAGATATAAAAATTAATGAAGAGTCTTCATCCGGGGAGAATTGTTTTATTATCGATATAAAGAACTTGAGAATCGGTACTTTGGAGGAAGCCCTGTGTTTCATTCAGGATAGACCTGAACTGAACGAAAATGAGATTTCTTATATCGAACAACAGGCAGCAAGATTTGCCCAGGACGCACAGGATAGGTTGATCTTTTTCTTTTATTTTAAAAGGCTCGAAGGGATCGAGAACCTAACAAAAAAACCACATTTAAGCCTGATTACTATCAACGAAAACGATTTTAAAAAGATCATATTATCTGACAGACCACAGGAGGCTGCCAGAAATGTCATCTTCAGCAAACTCTCTTTGCAGCGGGTGTCTCCCTATGTTGTCGCTGGACCGAGTACAACAGTTTTTTATGGCCGCAGCAAGATTATTAACCGGATAAATAGTAATCCTAATACCAGTTATGCCATCGTTGGAGCCAGGAGAATCGGCAAATCTTCCCTGCAGATCAAAATAACGGAAAACGCGATACATGGGCTAAATTATCTTTTTATGAACTTAGAATATGAATTTTCTATTACCAAAAGCTATAGACCGTTTCTTACAAGTTTAAAGTCTAAAATCGAAAAGAAGTTTAAAAAAAAGGTCGATTTTAATAAATTCCTTGTGGGCCCGGACATTTCGAAAATACCTGCGGTTGTAACTGATCTTTTGCAAAGGGGGCAAAAAATCACATTCGTTTTTGATGAGATCGACGACCTGATCGTATTCGACAGTAAGAACAACTTTAAATTACTGCGTATATTTCGCAGCCTGTCCCAGGAAAACATCTGTCAATTTATTTTTTCCGGTTTTCAGGAGTTATTCAAGCAGCAGAGAGATATAGAGAATCCTCTATACAATTTTTGCGAAGAGATAGAACTTGGACCACTAGAAAAAGAAGCGGCATTGGAGTTGATCACAAGCCCTATGGAGAGTATCGGAGTTCAGTATAAAAATTTAGAAGATAGGGAACTCATCCTGAGGTATACCGGTTGTCATCCGAACCTGCTGCAATTCTTTTGCAAAAAGTTGATTGAGAACGTTGAAAAACACCACAGATCAAAAGAAAGGAGGACCATCTTTAAAGAGGATATCGAGAAACTTTACGATACGAAATATGAAGAGTACATCATGAACGATGTATATATGTTTTCCACCTTGAATAATATCGAAAAGTTAATCCTTTTGCTGCTGGTAGAAGACCGATTAAGAAGGAGGAATACTTTTTCGGTGAACTGGATTAAAAGCAAATTAGCAAACGAAGGGATTGAAATACCTATAGATGATATCGGTCGATACCTGAGAAATTTGGTTCAGCGTTTCATTATGGTTGATAGAGGGGGAGGTAATTACAATTTTGCTCTTGATGTTTTCCCGGAGATTTTGCGGAAAAGGATCGATGAATTTTATAAGAACAAAATTAGACTGGAGATAATGGCAAACGAGTAGAAATCCTTTTAAATGCAAAGAAAGTTACCCCAAACTAATTTGATTTTTCGGAGGGATTTCTCTTGATTTTTTTTTATTTTGTATTATAATAAAGTCTTAAAAAAGATTATGAAGGATAAGTGAGATGAATGAAGAGAGAGACTGTGGTGAAAAACCGAATATGGATGCTGCTCCGGCAGTGAAAGATAGCTTCAGCGGAATCGACAACCCTTACTATCTATACGATTCGGAGTGGGGAGAACAATTTTATCACGAGGATGTGATACAGCGAATTAAAAGTGTATTCAATAACCAGCCTGAACGGAGAGTCGTGGTTCTCCAGGGCAACCCCGGTTCCGGGAAAACAGGTACTTTAAAGAAAATTGAAAGAGAACCGGGATTGCTGGGAGAAAATTATGTCCCTATTTACCTTAACTTAAAAAAATATGCGGACCTTGATGTTGACGATTTGTTATTTTCTCTTTACAAAGATGTGGTGAGAAACCTGAATAAAAGAGGATACAGCATTCCTCAACCCAATTATTTTGGAGAACGGCGCAAGAAAGATAATATTAATACCCTGGAATCGATTTTTTTGACAATTGCTTCCAATCTCGCTGAGGGAAAAATTGCGGTTGTAATTTTTGATGAGTTGGATGATCTGCTGGATAAGACTGAACCCGAAACGATTTCCCTATTTATCAGGTACTTGAAAAATATTGAACATAGTTGGAGCAATTATGGCCTGATCATGGCCGGGGATAAAAGATTGCCCGATTTTACCGGCGATAAAACCGTCAAGACTTTGTTAGCTTCGTCTCCAAGTATCGATGTGAATAAGATGCTGACCGAAGCAAATGTTAAAAAGTTAATCATCGAACCGGTAAAAGGGAAATTGGTATATGCAGAAGATGCGCTCAAGAGCATCATTTACCATTCAGGCGGAAATTTGTTTTTTCAACAATTAATCTGTTTTCATTTGATAAACCTCTTAAAGAAAGAGCAGCGGAACCGTTGTACAAAAACGGATGTCGAACAGGTTGTAAAGGGAATATTAGAAACCCCGACAGCGGAGTTTGGCTATTACTGGGAAAATAAATTTACTAAGGAAGCCCGGATAATCGCCTCTGCCCTGGCTGATGATAGGGTTACGGAAAGGAAAGGGAGTTTTTATGCTTTAAGAAAAGGTACGTTATTGGATAATATTTTCGATAATAGACTTTACGAAGAAATCGAAAAATTGGAAGCTTTCGGTTATCTCGATAGCATGGAAGAAGGGCAGTTTCCCCATTACCCTTTT
The DNA here is from genome assembly GCA_023135565.1 of Candidatus Aminicenantota bacterium. Lineage (GTDB taxonomy): Bacteria > Acidobacteriota > Aminicenantia > UBA2199 > UBA2199 > JAGLQA01. Next base: position 10,846 of record JAGLSW010000583.1, read on the forward strand.
AAAATCACCATCTTTGGAGAATGGATAAAAAAAGAACACCCTTTTATAAAAACTCTTATGGAAAATATCGATCATATAGCTGATAAGATAGATCTTGTCAATATCATTGAAGAGATCGAGAAGCTGCCGGCAAAGGAGCTGCTGCCCTTCGATAAGGAGAAAATTTTAGACATCTCAAGAAAGTGGTACTTGCTGCTAAAAAATATCGTAACGAACTGTTTCATTGAGGCGGTAAGCCAATTAGAAGAATTTTTTAACACTTTTTGCAGCACTTTAAATCTAAGAATCAAAAAAGGGTCTTTATACAGGGAGAATTATTTTATTATCGATATAGAGAATTTGAGGATCGGTAAATTAGAGGAGGCCCTGTGCTTCGTTCAGGATAGACCGGAGTTGAAAAAAAATGATGTGTCTTATATCGAGAAACAGGCGGTCAGATTTGCCCAGGACGCACAGAACAGGTTAACCTTTTTCTTTTATTTTAAAAGGGTCGAAAGGATCGAGAACCTAACAAAAAAGCCACATTTAAGCCTGATTACTATCGAGGAAAACGATCTCAAAAAAATCATACTATCAGACAGACCGCGGGAAGCTGCCAGGAAAGTAATCTTCAATAAACTCTCATTAGAGCGGGTATCTCCTTATACAATAGCCGGGCCGACTACAACAGTGTTTTATGGCCGCAGCAAGATTATTAACCGGATCAGTAGTAATTCCAATACCAGTTATGCTATCGTGGGAGCCAGGAAAATAGGGAAATCTTCACTGCAGCTCAAAATAACGGAAGACGCTATGCCTGGGGTAAATTATCTCTATATGGACTTAGAATATGAATTTTTCAAAGCCAAAAGCTATAGACTTTTTCTTGCAAGTTTAAAGTCTAAAATCGAAAAAAAATTTAATAAAAAGGTCGATTTTAATAAATTTCCTTTGGGGCCGGACATTTCGAAAATACCTGCTGTTGTCGATGATCTTTCTCAAGGGGGGCAAAAAATCATATTTGTCTTCGATGAGATCGACCATCTTATTGAATTTGACAGGAAGAACAACTTTAAACTGCTGCGTATATTTCGTAAACTATCCCAGGAAAAAATTTGTCAATTTATTTTTGCCGGATTCGAGGAATTATTTCAAAAAAAGCGGGATTTAAAAAATCCCCTGTACAATTTTTGTGAGGAGATAGTACTCGGGCCACTGGAAAGAGAAGCGGCATTGGAGTTGATCACAAGCCCTATGGAGAGTATCGGTGTTCAGTATAAAAATTTAGAGGATAGGGAACTTATCCTTGGATATACCGGGTGCCACCCGAACCTGCTGCAATTCTTTTGCAAAAAATTGATCGAAAATTTGGATGAACACCGTAAAGAAGATGATCGGAGAACCATTTTTAAGCAAGATATCGATAAGCTGTATGATACAGAATATGAAAAGTACATTATGGATGAGGTATATATGTTTTCCACATTAGATAGGATTCAGAAATTAATCCTGATCCTGTTGGTGGAAGATCGTCCAAAAGCGAAAGATGGGAAAACTTTTTCTATCAATAAAATAAGCAAGAAATTATTAAACGAAGGGGTTGATATCCAGGCGGATGAGATTAAAAAACACCTGGAAAACCTGGGGCAGCGCTTCATCCTGGTTGATAAAGGAGGAGGTAATTATAGTTTTGCGTTGGATGTTTTTCCGGATATTTTGAAAAGAAAAGCCGGAGGATCTTATAGAGAAAAATTAGATTGGAGATAAAAACAAATGGAAGAAAATCCCTATGAATACACAGGCCCTTTAGACCCGGTAAAACATGAACTTACTTGTGTCCCCAGGGCAGTAGATGTGAATAGAGTGATTGCAGGAATAAAAAAGGGTGATTATTGGGCAGTTTTAGGGCCACGGCAAATAGGCAAAACTACGTTTCTAAGGCAGATTAAGCAGCAATCTGAAAACGAATATCATGTATATATAGATTTTGAGGTCATACCATCGATTAAAGAAAGGGACTTCTATTGTTGGTTGAGGGATGAGATATTTAATAGAGTTCCTTCAAAGCAAGATTTTCAGAAAAAACATGACTTTGAGAATGAAAATCCCGGTTTCGGTTTCCTCTGTTTTTTAGAATGGTTCCGAGCTGAAGACAAAAAAAAAAAGATCATTCTTCTTTTCGATGAGATTGATAGACTGCCTTTCCTGAGGGAATTTTTACATATCTGGCGAAAAGTTTTCCACGAACGATATGAAAATGAAGAACTAAGGCAATACGCTCCGGTTATAACGGGATCAGTAGATTTAATAGAGAAAACAACCGGCCCAACATCTCCCTTCAATATTGCAAAATTATTATATCTTAAAGACTTTTCACATGGGCATTCGGAAAATTTAATTAACAGATCTTTTAAAAAGTTAAATATTAATATCGAACATAAGGCAAAGAACAAATTGGTATCCCGAATATCTGGTCACCCGCAAATGCTCCAGCATGCCTGTTATATTTTGGTTGACAGGGCAGGCAAGCCGAATGTCACTATAACTGGAAAAGAAGTGAAAGAAGCGATAGATGAACTGATGGTTTTAAATTCGAATCTCGATACCTTGAAGCAAAATATAATAAACAACAAAATTCTTGAGAGCTTACTTAGAGATATTTTAAATGGAAAGAGGAGGAAATTTTATCCTTATAAAGAATTTGCAATATCTGGAGTCGGGGCTATCACTAATAAAAAATCCAATTGTGCAATTAGAAATAAGGTTTACCGAAAATGTATTATTGATTTTATGAAAAAAAGATACTCTCAGTCCCCGGTTCAAAAGAAAAAAAATAAAGATAATCAGGATAGAATCGTGAATACTCTATCCATTATATTAAGTCTTTTTTCTACAGTAATTGGACTCATATCATTATTAGCGGATTATTCTCCAGGAGTTATCACAGCGATTTCTCTGTTAACATTAGTACTCATTTTTTTCCTGGTTTATGTCATAGGAAAGAGGCACAGCTAAATGCATAACAATCCATATAAATACCTTGGCCCCTTAAATCCTCATGAAGATAAACTCGTTCTTGTAGAAAGGAACGGATATCTTGAAAAAGTCATCCACGGGATCCTGAATGGCAGCTATTGGTCCATTTCGGGCCCGAGACAGGTAGGTAAGACCACATTTTTACGGCAAATCCGGCATGGGCTGTCGGATGCTTATTATATCTCTTTTGACCTGGCAATTTCTATAACTAATGAAGAAAGTTTTTATCGTTGGTTGAGAGACAAGGTACTCAGTAGAATTTCTTCTCAACACCCTCCCTCCGCCACTGATTGGGATGATAACAGCCCCGGTTTTAGTTTCATTAGTTTTTTAGAAAAATTCAGGGCAGAGGATAATAATAAAAAAATCATCTTCCTTTTCGATGAGATTGATAGTCTACCCTTCCTGAACGATTTTTTGCATATCTGGCGAAAAATATTTCACGACCGCTATGATAACAGGGAGTTAGACCGGTATACGGTTATTGTAACCGGTTCGGCTGATTTAATCGCCCAAACGGCTGGCAAAACTTCTCCTTTCAACATTGCGGAAAGATTATATTTAAAAGATTTTTCGGATCAAGAATCAGAAAAACTTATCGAAATACCTTTTAGAAAATTAGGAATTAAAATTGAAACGCTTGCAAAAGATGAAATTTTATCCCAGCTTGGGGGGCATCCGCAAATGCTTCAGCAAGTCTGTTTTCATCTGGTGAATATCGCATATGAAGAGAATAGATGTGTTTCTTTGAGAGATGTAGAAGTTTCGATAAATAGTTTATTTACAAACAATACAACCATTGATTTGCTAAAAAATGACCTGGGAAAAAGCAAAAGACTTGACCAGCTAATCAGGGAAATCTTTGCGGGTAAAAAGAAGAAATACTTCCCTTATAAAGATTTTTCAACCAGGGGAGCAGGTCCCATCAGTGAAGATGAAAACTCTTCTTGTTCCATTCGCAACAAGGTCTTCGAAGAATATCTTAAATATATTCTGGATATTAAAATCGATGATCCGGGTGTTAAAAAATATAAAAAAATGAGACTAATGTATGAACCCAGGTTTCGAGGATACGAGAAGATCGGAGAGGGAGGACGAGGGATTATATATAAAACCAGGGATATGTTTCTGGGTAGAACAGTAGCTGTCAAAGAGCTTGGTAGTGACATAACCCATAGTAAAGAGAACTTTGAAGAGCTTCTTAGAGAAGCCCGGGCTATAGCAAAATTAGAGCATCCTAATATCGTTAGGGTTTATGATGTTCTGCCGACTGAAGATGGATACCGAACTATAATGGAGTATATTGAAGGGAAAAATTATGTAGAGATTCTTAAAAAAGAAAAAAAAATAGACCTTAAAGAAGTACTGTTAGTAGGGAAAAGTTTATTTGCCGCCCTAAGCTACTCCCATAAGAAAGGCGTGATCCATAGGGATATCAAGCCGGGCAACATTATGAAAAATCGTGGCAATGTCATTAAAGTTATCGATTTTGGGATAGCTATTATTTCCGAGACTTATAATAGCCAAAATGAATCCAGATTCATTATCGGTTCTCCTAAATATATATCACCGGAACAAGTCAAGAAGGAACTGGTGGATCATCGGTCGGATATCTATTCTGCTGGGATTACAATGTTTGAGTTGGTAACCGGGAGAGCGCCTTATACAGGGCGAAGTAGCGAAATCTATCAGAAACATCTGTATGACCCTGTCCCGAAAGTCAGCAAATTTAGACCGGGGTTTCCTGATGAGTTTGCTAAATTAATCGAGAAATGTATACAAAAAGGGAAAGAAAAAAGGTTCCAGAGTGCCGGTGAAGCGTTGGATAAGCTGGAGTCATTAGAAAAGAAACTGAGAATTTTGAATTTTAAGGATGAGAGCGTCACCCAGAAACTGCAAGTATAAATTTATTTTTCTAAAGGAGGTAAAATGGCTATAAAAAATGAGCAAAGAAAAGGGGTTTCGACAGCGGCTGGAACCGATAAAATAAAATTAGGGGGTGGTGAAGAAACCAGGAGAATCAAATTAGTCCGCGAAATTAGCGAACTGGCACATTTTTCCGACATCTTAGGATATATGATTGAAGCATTGGAAAAAGCTAAGAAAAGGTTTAAGGGAAGTATTGTTGAATTCAAGGGTTTAAAGAAGGATTTAGAAGCAAAATTAAAAGATGACGGGCAGGAGAGTAAGGCCTATTCTTTTGAACTAAGGCGTATTAAAGACCAGGAAACTGAGACAGGATTCAGTTGGGAATTGGAAGAATTCAGACTCGGCGTGGCAGAAAGAACCAAAAAAATGATATTCTCCGACTTTATAAAGAATATAGAACAGTACGAAGTGGAACCGAATCAATTCAAGACTGAAAATGTATATTCCTTTCTTTTGGACAAATGGTTCCAGATTAAATTCGCCAGGAACAGCGCCGACAGGGTTGTGGGACTTGTCAAAATAATGGAAGAGAAGTTTGTAATAAGGGAAAATGATACCATGCTGACGGTGAATACCAGGACCTATCGGAGCCTACAAAAAGAGAAAGTTTTGCAATTAATGGAAGAAAACCCCCTTATCAGTGAAGATATGGCTTTTTACGCCAGCTTAATCCAACAGGCACAGGGAGTACGCTAAAGTTTAATACCCATTAATTCGGCATCACCTTTAAGCAGCGTCATGTAGTCACCGATTTTTTTCGCCATAGAAACATTATTAGTTATATAAAGAATCGCCGCCCCTTTTTGTTTTAATTTTTCTAACCTATCTATGATCTCGTTTGCGAAATCGGTAGGCATTCCTTTTGTGATATTGTCGATCATATAGAAACCGCACTCTTTTAGCAGCGCACATTCGAACAAAATGCGTCCTCTTTCGTTTACATTCATCTTGTTGAAATTTGTTTTACCTATATCCTTCAGGTTTAACTTGTTGCCGATTACTTTCAACTCTTCTTCCGCTGTGTTTCCTAATCTACCGATAAAAGAGAAAAAATCAATAGCTTTGATATCCCATGGTATTTCTTCCGGTTGACAGATGTACACGAAATTTTTTTTTTGACTCTCCTCTACAATATTAACTCCATTTAGAACAACCTTGCCGGCGAATTTTCCTTTTTGGCCTGATAAGACGTTGTAAAAATGGTTTCTTAAGTTATCACCGGCAAGTATGGCATGGGAATCTCCTTTATTGAGATGGATTTCCAGGTCGTTAAGCCCGGAAATTTTCTTTCCCGGGACTGAAAATATAGATTTTTCGTATAAGTAAAAAGATAAAAAGGAAAGCCCGGCAATCCATAATATAGTTAATAAAAGACCCAACCAAAATAGTCCCGGTAACTGACTTGCGGCGAAAAAAACATTCACCTCCTTATCTTCTTTGTTCTTTCCCTTCTTCTCCAACTCCTCAATAAAAGACTCGACTTCCTGTCTCGGTTTAAAAGGATACCTTCTTTTTATATAAAAATCCAGGAATTGCTTTTTTCGTTTCGTTGCGAAACGATAAAAGTGCATCAAGTTTTCATATCCTTTGCTGCTGATTTCATTATTGACTGCGATATAAAAAGTCGAAGGGAAAATGATGGACACTTTATAGAAAAAATTAATATTAGATTTCACCTGATCTTCTAATTCTTTTTCAAGTTCCTGGATTTTTTTGAATCCGTTTTTTAAAAAATCACCCGCCAATTTTCTCCGCAATTCCGGGTTTTCCTTTCCACTTAGTTTCTTCGCTGCTTCTCTCTCGAAATCCATCAACGTTTTTAGTTTTTCTGATTCAGATTTATATATATCTATTATATGTTCTGACTTTGCTTCAACTATTTTATTAATTGCCTCCGGGGCAAAGAAGACAAAGAAAACCCAGCATATTACCATAAAAAACCTGGCAAATTTTGATTTCCATAGACCTATTATAATACCGATAAAAAAGAAGAATACTGCCACTGTTAATGTCACCATGAGGAAAACCAATAAGTAATCAAATTCGCTTCCGGTTAAATGTATTCCTTTGACAGCAAAAACCGCTGCTGCACCCCCTATCCCCACTACTACAGTGAAATAGGCGCTGATCAATATCATTCTCGACAGTCCAATATAGAAGAAGACCCATCTATAGCCATAAGCACTGGAAAGAAATTTCAAGTACTCCTCACGACGGAAGGTATCATAACCGTAAAAGAGAGCGATAAAACTTCCAAAAAGGAGAATAATCCCGGAGAAATCTATAAATTTACCCTGTCTTGCAGAAAATATTTTTTTCCCCTTAAAAGAGTTGTAGATGCTCAATTTTTCTCCAACATCGACGTGGGCGGTTAAATCGGAAAACAAGCTTGAATTATAAAAAAGAATACTCAACCGGCAGGGCATGAAATACAAACGTATTCCATACCCCCCGTATTGAAGATAATTGACAAAAGCCGCTGCCTTTTCTTTTTCAGTTTCTCGAAATTCTTTTTTGCTTTTTACTGTGTCATTGTACTGCTGAGCACCTGTATAGACAAGTATCATACACAGTGAAAAGAACAATATCAATATGACCGCATTTCGCAATGCGATAAAACGTTTAAATTCGAGAATAAAGAAAGCTCTAAAGGTTTTCATCAATTATTTCCTCGCTTAAATGTCGTGAAAGACCCTGGCCACATATTGGCCAAAGCGCAGTGATTGAGACAAGGTTTCGTCTAAATCCCACAAAATCGATAGCTCAGGAATCTCCTCGGCATCGATACTTGCTTTAATTTTTTTGGCAATTTTTAATACTTCTTCGGTATCTGAAAGAGCCTTGCCGAATAATTCCTTGATTTCGCCCTTCTCGAGATAGCCTTTCACTTTGTCAAAAATGGGTTCATTTAATCCATTTTTTTTCTGGAACCAGTCATAGTCGAAATTCAGAAGCTTTTCGATTACTACCGGGTCGTAAGGAGTATTGTCCGCCGCCTCTTTTAACATGGTGTATACCTCTTTTGCATTCTCCATTTTCTCAATCGCACGATCCAGGGTCATCCCGGCTTCACCATACTGTAAGCCGTCTAATTCCGCAAGCTCGATTAATTTTAAAAAATGGAGGAAATCCGAATATGAACCCAGGAAATAACCGGCCCCTTCGATAACATAGCCATTTAGGGTTTCGGTAGTAGAGGAACTACTTTCTCCACTTCCGCAAAGGCCTTTTGGCGCTTCATTGTAGTAGATTACAGCCGTTGAATACAGGGAAAACAGTAAAAGAACCGCGGCCCCTAAGAAAATTTTTGACAAAGTGTTTTTGTTTCGATCTGTCATAAGACGCTCCTATCGTTAATTTTATTTTTTTAAACTGGTTAATTAAATAAAGTAAAGATTTGGTGTTTAGATAGGATGTGTCTGCTATAGACACCCAACTTAACCTTAAGTCCATATGTTAACCCTCTCTTGAGATAAGACAAAGGTTATAACATAACAAAAGGGATATTGCAAGTTTTTTTTATTTTTTTTATTTTTTTAACAAAATTAGACTTTCATATGGTGAAATCCAGGTAGTTCAAGATTTTTATTTTCGGCTTCCCCATTACTTGAAATAATTCTTAAAAAATGGGATAATCTAATCGGCGAATTAGGAGGAAAAATATGGATGAATATCCAGCGTTTCCAGGTTGTAAGATCGTAGGTGTGTTGGGCAAGGGGGGTATGGCAACCGTTTACTTAGCTACCCAGGATAAACTAAAGCGGAAAGTAGCAATCAAAGTTCTGCATTCTTCACTCTTGAAGAACAAAGAAACTGCGAATAATTTTAAAAAGGAAGCAAAAACCGCAGCCGGTTTTTCTCATTCGAATATTGTACAGATTTTCGATACCGGGAAAGCAGGGGATCATCACTATATTATCATGGAGTACCTGGATACGTCTTTAAGAGACCGCATGGAGCGGAACCTGGGTAAGATGCCCGAACAACTTGCCCTGGATATTGTAGAAAAGATAATGGAAGCATTGGATTACGCCCATTTCCAGGGTGTTTATCACCGGGATATTAAGCCGGAAAATATTATGTTTAGACACGATAGTACGCCGGTGTTGGTGGATTTTGGTATTTCATGCGTATCGGTTCCAAACGATCAATTTGAAAAGGTTAGTGGGATAGCGGGTACTGTTGATTATATGAGTCCCGAGCAATGTAGGGGACAAAAAAATGTGGATGACCGCAGCGATGTCTATTCTTTAGGGGTGTTGTTGTATGAGATGCTTACCGGTGAAAAACCTTATAAAGGGGATTCATATATATCTGTGGCTCTTAAGCACATGGAAGAACCGGTGCCCCGACTTCCTGGGGAGTTTAGTCGCTATCAACCCTTAATAGATAAAATGATGGCCAAAGATAGGGAAGAGCGCCTCTCCAGTGCTCCCCAATTCGATAAATTACTCTATAGTATCTTGAGCGGTCCCGCTGCTACTTCTACTCCGTCAGTTGATTCAGCGCAAGCAGCAGAAAAAACAATTCCGGCAGCAGAACCGCCCCTTGAACAGTCGGAGGAAGTCGTCCCATCCAGCCGGGAGTTGGAACCGGCTAGCTCAATTTCAAGAGCGGCTTTAGGAATTGTAAAATCGTTAGTTAATAACTTCCCGGAGCCTATCAAGAAAAAATTGGATTTATTTATGGAATTTCCTCTCAAGAAAAGGTTGGTTTTGGGAAGCTTCCTGGTAGTGATAATTTTATTGATGGCGATCATATTGTTTGTCCCCGGTAATGGCTCGAAAAATGGGATCAAAAAAGATAATAATGCCTATGCACAGGCAGTTTCTAAAAATACCATGAAACTGCGTTCTGGATATAAGAATGATTTGAGTGAGCAGGCTGTGGCGGCTATGATTCAAAGGCGTGGTTTTTTTGAGAAAAAAATAAATAAGAGCGCCGATTTTAAGTGCGATTATCAGACTTCAGTTAAAGAAAGGGGCGAAATGATCGTGATCTATAACAAAACAGCCTTCGTGTGGCACGGTGAAAAAATGCCGGATAATTTGACTCTCCAGGAAGCGGAAGAGCGGCTCGAAAACTTGAACAACCGTGGCTATGGTGGATACGATGACTGGCGCTTTCCTACTATCGAGGAGGCGGCATCATTGTTGAGAAAAACGAAAAACAGGGAAGGACTGCATATTGATTCCGCTTTTTCAAGAAGCCCCAGGAGTATTTGGACTAAAGATTCTATTATCCCGGGGGAATACTGGATAGTGAATTTTTATTCAGGAACTATAGAATTATCCTCCGAAAATTGGAAACACTCACTGCGCCCGGTGCGCTCCTTTTTTGAATGAAATCGTACCGGGATAGATAGTCCCGGCCCAGGCATTCAGCCAACAGCTTCGTATTACCTCGATTGTTTCGTTTCCGGGTGAGAACTCGTTATCATAAATGATTATCCCCTATAATTGCCGGGTTAAATTAACTCTTTTAATTCTTCTATTGTAACATTAGCCTTTTTCAGGATATTGTTGAGTGTTCCCTTTTTTAGCTCCTTGTGATATGGAACGATGACGGATTTGTTTTTAGATAGGTTGTGCATAAAAATATGGCTGCCTCGTTGATGGTCAACAATGTAGCCTATTCTTCTTAATGCCTTCACTACTTGCTTACCGGAAAATGTTTTACTCAGAGTCGTATCTCCAACTCCTGCATAATAACCCCGGGCTTCGATTTTATTTGATTGAGTTTTTCAAGACCTTCGAGATAGCAGATGATGGCTTCATGAGCGTTTTCTATGGCTTCTTGTTCTGAATCTCCCTGGGTAAAACACCCGTCTAAGGCCGGGACACTCACATTGTAACCACCTTCTTCCGCAGGCTCTAAAATAATATTAAATCTCATTTTTTTATTCTCCAAAATAAATATACTGGAAAATTTCCGATTTGTCAATAGCAGCCCGCGGCAAAATAATAAAGAGAATTGCTCTAATCTCTTGCAATCCACTAAAAAACATGGGATAATCTAAACGCTGTGTTCGGAGGATATAATGGCTGACTTTCCTGATATTCCAGGATGCGAAATCATCGCCGACATGAAAGAAGGCGGTATGGCAACTATCTATTTAGGCATCCAGAGAACTCTAAACCGGAAAGTAGCCGTCAAAGTCCTACAGCCCTCCTTCCTAAAAAATGAAGACGCTTCCGCCCGTTTCCAGAGAGAAGCAAAAACCGCGGCCGCAATACCTCATTCCAATATTATCCAGATTTTCGACGCCGGCACTATGGGAGATAGCCACTACATCGTGATGGAGTACTTAGAAGAGTCCTTAAGGGAACGGTTAGACCGCAGCCGCGAAAAAAGAATGCACCCGGAAATAGCTTTAGACATCATCGAAACCCTGGTAAGAGCTTTAGATTACTCCCACTTCCGGGGCATCCTGCACCGCGATATTAAACCGGAAAATATCATGTTCAGACCGGACAGCACACCGGTGTTAGTGGATTTCGGCATCGCCCGGGTAGAAGATGCCTCCGACAGGTTGACCAAATACGACACCATAATGGGAACCGCCGACTATATGAGCCCGGAACAATGTAGAGCGCAGCGGGATATAGATGGCCGCACCGATATGTATTCCTTAGGTATAGTGCTCTTCGAGATGCTGGCCGGAAAAAGGCCTTTTGGCGGCGGACAAATATCGGTGGCTATCCAACATATCGAACAACCGATACCGGAACTGCCGGAACCCGTTCGCCGTTACCAGCCCCTGGTCAATAAAATGATGGCGAAAGATAGAGAGGAACGCCTGGCTAACGCGCCTGAATTCGATAAACTGTTTTATGATATCCTGACTACTTAGCCCCCGCCGCTTTATCCCCTCCCCACGTGGTGGTCTTATTGGTAGGGGTGCCGCCCCCCTTCGTGGTAAGAATAGCCCATAGTAATTTTGAGAGAAGAAATAAACCATTGACATCACTTGCGGTTTGTAATACAATCTACAATTCCGGGGGGACTCCCGGTTTAGACAGAAGACAGGCTTTCCCCGGGACTGCGTCCGGGAAAAGAACCGCCTAACGACGGGACGTGAATTATGGCGAACATGTTCACCGATACCGCCATGTAGTGGCACAATGAAAACGGAAACGGATTTTAAAACCAGGAACGCAAAGCCCAAATGGCTCAAAGCCAGTATCCCATCGGGAGAAAACTATTTCAAGATAAAAAAAGAATTGGAACGGAAAAATCTAAGCACTATCTGCCGCAGCGCTAAGTGTCCCAATATTTCGGAATGCTGGAATAACCACCACGCTACTTTCTTAATCATGGGCGATACCTGCTCCCGGGCCTGTTCTTTTTGCTCGGTAAAAAAAGGCAGTCCCCGGCCTCTGCACCCGGAGGAAGCGGATAGAATACTGGAAATGGTGGAGATCATGAGGACAAAGTATGTGGTCATTACTTCAGTTACCCGCGACGATCTCGAAGACGGAGGCAGCGCGCATTTCGCCGCTGTGATTAAAAAAATTAAGAGCAGCGGGCGCGATCTAAAATTAGAAGTGCTGATCCCCGATTTTAAAGGCAATAAGGAACACTTAGACAGGGTTTTCGCAGCGGGAGCGGATGTGTTGAATCACAATTTAGAGACCGTAAAATCCCTGTATGAAAAGGTAAATAGAAAACCGCAAAACTACTATGTGTCCTTAAGCGTTTTAAAAGCAGCCAAAGAGAAACAACCGGTTACCAAGTCGGGGATAATGGTCGGCTTAGGAGAAACAAAAGCAGACCTGGATGAGTTGTTCCATGATCTCAGGGAGAATGGCGTGGGCCTGCTGACCATAGGTCAATACCTGCAGCCCACGGCGGAGAACCTGCCGGTGGCGAAATTTTATTCTCCCGGGGAATTCGAGGAGTTAAAAAAAACAGCTCTTTCTTTCGGATTTGCCGCGGTTGAAGCAGGACCTTTTGTAAGAAGCTCTTATAATGCCGGCCGGATGTATCGCCAGGGCTTAGGGAAGGGCGGATGAAGAAAAAAAAATTTACAAACTTTTACGAAGTCTCGATAAAAAGCTTGAATATCTTGACAAAAACAGCTATACTTAGAGTTTAAAAGGAAAAAGATAACTGCAAAAAGGTAATGTATGAAATATTTGATATTTAGCGACATACACAGCAACTTAGATAGCCTGGAGAATTTACTGAGCTTAAAGAAAGCCAATGAAGTCGATAAATATCTATTTTTAGGCGACCTGGTGGGTTATGGCGCCAATCCCAATGAGACCATAGAGCTTTTTAGAACCATAAAAAAATTGCATTATGTAAGAGGTAATCATGACAAAGTGATCGCAGGTCTGGAATCTTCTTCGCTTTTTAACCCGGTGGCTGCTTTTTCCGCCGAGTGGAGTAAGATACAGATCAGCGACGATAACCAACTGTTCTTAAAGAATGCAAAAAGAGGACCGGAGATCGTAGATCATTTTATCACCATATGTCATGGTTCTACTTTTGATGAAGATTATTATGTGTTCTCCATGTTCGAGGCAGTGGAATCTTTTAAATTTATGGAAACCCAGGTGGGTTTTTTCGGGCATACCCATTTCCCTATCATTTACTTGCTCAGGAACGATAAAATCGACATCGTACCCCTGAGCAATAATACCAGAATAAAACTCGATCCCAATACCAGGTATCTTATTAATCCCGGTTCTGTCGGCCAACCCAGGGATAAAGACCCCAACCCCAGTTTTGTGGTTTTCGATTCTACCAGGAAAGAGATCAATTTCATGAGGTACTCATATAATGTCAAGAAAACTCAGAAAAAAATCAGGGAAGTCGGCCTGCCGGAAATATTGGCCAGCCGCTTAGAGTCGGGGATATAAATAAAACCATGGAGTATTACAATGGGCAATGAAGCAATCAAAGGTGTAATCGACAAGATTTTGAATGAAAAGAGAAGTTTGATCCAGTTAAAGATCGATAAGGTAAAAAACAACATTTCAGCCCAGTTAGAACAACTGAAAGAATTAAAAGAATTAGCGCAGGTTAAGATTCCCGCCGGTTTAGATATGGGCGCTGGAGCCACCGAACAGGTAGGCTCTATCCACCGGGCTATTATGAAAGTATCCACTGCCGATAACCAGTTGAACTTAATCAACAGCCTGCTGGAAGGACTCAACTATTTTTGTACCAGGGCGGCTCTCTTCTTGATCAAGGGGGACAAATTAGTGGGCTGGAAAGGTACAGGATTTTCCAATCATGGCGTGGGAATTAAAGATGAAGAAGTGAAAAAGATATTCTTCTCCTATTCCGCCAATACGGTTTTCAAACGTGTGCTGGAAACCAAAGAATCTTATTCAGGAGCTCCCTTATCGGAGCCGGACGACCACCTGATTTTCAGCCGGTTAGGGGGCAAAAACCCGCAGATGATCTACGTACTGCCTTTTTTTGTCAAAGGTAAACCCCAGGCGGTTATCTACACAGACTCTTTCGGCGGCAAAGCAATCGGGAAAAAAGAAGTGGAGATGGTCTCCATTGTCGGTGAGATGAGTCTCGATCTCCTTCCCTTGAGGCAAAAGATGCTTTCCCGGGTAAGGACCAGGGAGTTTGTGGAAGAAGAACCGGGAGCGCCGTCGCCCGCACCGTCGCCCGCTCCGGCGGAAGAGTATCCCGGGGATGATAATGAAATCACCCTACCGTCGGTCAAAGAGAGCGACCCGGAAAGATTGGCCCGGGTAATCATCAATGACATTGTGCTTTACAATAAGAAACAGGTGGAGGAGGGCAGGCAAAAGAGAGTACTTTTCAAAGGCCCCTTAGAAGTTACGATCATGCAAGCCAAGGAATTATACCTGATTAAATACAACGACCTGTCGATTTTTGAGAGGCAGTTGGTCAAGCAGTTGGCAAAAGGAGACAAAGACGCATTAAGAGGTTTTAAGTTTGAAACCCTATAAAACCTGGGAGCCGGTATCCCCAGCCTATGCCAATACATGGCGGTAAAAAACAACATGTTGTACATATTTCAATTACCCACCGCAAGGTGGTTTTTTTTTAAGCTAAGTCTTAAAAAACACTTAAAAATATAAGGAATTTTTCGGATGCCGCGAATAGAAAAAGAGGTTGTTTATTCTGCCGGACTTTTGCAGGGTAGGGAGCGCCGCTGCTGCCGGTCTACCCACGGGCACGCACGGACATGGACTATAAGGCCGGTAAAAGGGACGGGGAAACAAAAAAAATATGGCTTATAGCAATTTTTTGCAAAGTACTTTTATGAAGCGAGTGTTGTTTGGCGCAGGTATTTTTATGTTTTCCGTTTTATCGTCGTTTTTGATCGCAGCGATTTTAAAAGGGGGAAAAAAGGGCAGTGAAACCGCGGAAACGCAGAGATATTTTCTCAAGAATTTCAGGATACTGAAGCTTTTTTTGAATTTAGAGATCGAAGCAGGGGGTGAGAGAATATCGAACATCGAACATCGAACATCGAATCTCGAAGGAAAGCGCCGCAGGCAAGAAAAAAGTAATCAAATTATAAACAACCTCTTAAAATTAAAAACCGCGGCGGCTCTTCTTGAAGAGGGGAAACTCAAAAAAATCCCGCTCCTGCCGGCAGAGGTAGGCCACAGGAAGAACGAATTCCTATTATCCCGGAAAAGGGAGTTATTTTTAAAATATCTCTATGCCGGGAAAAAGTACGCGGAATTTGTGCGCCGGTTCGATGCCGGCCCGGTGAACAACCAAAAAACCGCCGTAGAGCCGGGTATCGAAATGCAGTTGTTTCTTGTCGTCAGCCTGCTCAAAAGCGGCGGCGAAATTAGGGCCTTTAATATTTTCAAAGAACTGTTCGCCACCCGCGGCCTGAAAGTTTTCCGGGAGCGCCTCTCTAAGAAACAGTTGAGTGATTTTTTAGGCAAACTAACTATCGAAGACTGGTACCGGAAATTTTATTTCTTAGTAAGAAACAACCGCTACAGCGAATACAAGCGGGAGAAAAAATACGCCAATGTGCCCCCGTTAACCAGGTTGATAGACGCGGAATTTTACTATGTCCGCAAGCAGTATACACGGGTATTAAAGTTGTTGGCAAAGGTAAATACCGGTAGGTTCTTAAATAACAAAAAAAAATTAATCATAAAGATAGACATCCGGCAGGATAATTTTGCCGGTATTGAAAAAAGAATAGATGAATTAAAAAAAGACGAAGAGGTTTACCTCCGGCTGCTCTTCAACAGCGCCAACATTTTTTTGCTAAAAGGGGAAGTGGAACTATCGTTAAAGCTTTTTGCAAAGTATATCGCCTTAGAACCCCCGGGCGATCCGCTGTATGACAAAGCCATCTGGGTTTCCGCCTGGCTTCATTACCGCCGGGGGAATAAAGAACAGGCAGCTCTATATTTTGAGAAAGGCTCAGCTTCCCGTGAAATCGCTTACAAAATTGCCAACAGCTACTGGCTGTATCGCCTGACCGGGAAAGGCGCCGGGATTATAGAGAATTACCCCTTTTCTTACTATTTTACCAAAATCGCCGCTAAGCGGGCCGGGCAGGCTGCGTCCGCGCTCTCCGAAGGTTCATTGGGAATCGGTAAAATGAGAACCTCGAAGAATTTCGTGAATTTAATTAACGGCAAACAGAGTGATTCTATGGCCGCCGTGATCGCTGATTTAAAAATTTTATTCGAGAAGGGTTTTTTCGTTGAGGGCATCGCTTATATAAATTGGGCCAAAAAGGACGCCGGTTTGTCGGAATCCGACCGTAATGTGCTCAAGCTTTTGGAATCGGTTTTTTATCTCAGGAAGCAGGATTTTTACCGGTCTTTTATCAGTTTCAGGCAGAATTTTCCCAACTATACAGCTATCGTGCTGCCCCGTCTTTTAGGTGGGGTTTATGCGCCGGTCAGGTACAGGGAAATCGTCGCCCGCTATGCCGGGATCCGCCGCATAGACGAAATGCTGCTCCTGGCCTTGATCCGGGAAGAGACCATGTTTCAAGCGGACGCTGTATCGTCGGCCCGGGCCAATGGTCTGATGCAGTTATTGTTGGGCACTGCGAAGCAGATGGCCCGTGGTGAAGGAATCAAAGTGCGCAGCCGCTGGGATCTTTACAAACCGGAAATCAACATCCGTTTAGGCAGTAAATATTTTCGTTATTTATTGGACAAGTATGATGGCCGGGTGTATTTAGCGTTAGCCGCTTATAATGCCGGGGATCACCGGGTTGATCGCTGGTTGAAAGAATTCGGCGCAGTCGAAGAAGAGGAATTCATCGAAATGATACCTTTTTCCGAAACCCGCAGTTATGTCAAGAACATCTTCCGCAATTACTATTATTACAGGTATTACTACAAAGATTAAGCTCTGAGACGTTGATCCAATAAAATTGCCGCGAAGCGGCTCAACAAAAGTTTTTGGAGGTGTCGGAACCTTTTTTCAAAAAGGTTCTGACCCGCCGGAGGCAAAAAGAAAACTATTAGAGAAATAAAGTAAGCCTTTCCCTCTTGACAAAAGTTATCTTTGATGATAACATTTTGACGTGAAAAGAAAAGTTTTTTTATACGAGACTGAAAACGGTAAATGCCCTGTTCGTGAATTCATTTTATCTTTGCAGGTCAAAGTTCAACGAGAAATAGCTAAAATCCTGAAACTATTAGAGGACGTTGAAATATTATCGGAACCGTATTTTAAGAAATTGAGAAACAGTGGTGAAATATGGGAGGCAAGAAAAAGATTCGGCTCTAATAGTTACCGGGTATTGTTCTTCTTCGATCAGGATAGCGTTGTGATCCTGACCAATGGTTTTGTTAAGAAGAAACAAAAAACACCGAGAGAGGAAATTAGCAGGGCAAAAAGATATAAAAAAGACTATTTAAGGAGAAAAAAATGATCGAATTGAAGGATTTTATCGACGAGTTAAAAGAAAATAAAGAATTTGCCGACGGTTTTGACCGGGAATATGAAAAATTGAAAATAGGTTACCTCTTGAAGCAAGCCCGGAAAAAGATCGGCATGACCCAGGAAAAGATGGCGGAAAAGATGAATACTTACAAAGGCAATATATCGAGAATCGAAAACCATGCAGAGGATATTAAATTATCGACCCTGGAAAGATTCGCCGCAGCGCTGGATAGAAGATTGGTTCTTAGCTTAGAATAGCTCGATCTAACCGGGTTTTGGATTCCCCGGCCTCTGCTGTTCTTGCCGCGAAGCGGCTCAACAAAAGTTTTTGGAGGTGTCGGAACCTTTTTTCAAAAAGGTTCTGACCCGCCGGAGGCAAAAAGAAAACCTATTTTATTTTTTTGGGAAATAGTGTAAAATATAGAATTAGAGGCACAGCATGAAAAACAAAAAAACGACAGTCGGTATTCTCTTCGGCGGCATGTCCGCTGAACACGAAGTGTCGCTCAAATCCGCGGCGGCCGTCTACAAAAATCTCGACCGGGAAAAATTCATCCCCACCCTGGTCTATATCGGCAAAAAAGGGCGCTGGTCGAAAATCGACGAAGATAGTTTTAAAAAGGGAGAATTCCCCCAAAGCGGCGGCTCTTCTTTTATTCCCTGGCAGAACGACGCGGTAGATAAAATCGAAGCCGACATCTATTTTCCCGTGCTGCACGGGCCTAACGGCGAAGACGGCAAAATCCAGGGACTCTTCGAAATGGCGGGTAAACCGTACGTCGGGGCAGACAGTTTTTCTTCGGCCCTGGCCATGGACAAAGGCGTCGCCAAATTTTTGTTTCAAAAGGCCGGTCTAAAAACCCCCGGTTTCCTGCTTTTTACCCAAAATGATGGCTTCGCCATTAAAGAACAGGTGGAGGAAAAACTTTTTTACCCCGTCTTTGTAAAACCCTGTTCTTTAGGATCATCGGTAGGCATATCGAAAGCCAAGAACGAAGGAGAACTGCAGGCTGCGGTGGACCTGGCATTTAAGTATGACCGGAAGATTATTATAGAACTGGGATTGGACGCCCGGGAGATCGAACTATCGGTAATGGGCAACGAAGAAATACTGGTTTCCCCGCCCGGCGAGTTGAACCCCGGCAATGAATTTTACGATTATGCCGACAAATATTTAAACGGCAAGACTACCTTCAGCATCCCGGCGGAACTGGAAGAACAGACCGTGGAGAAATTGCAAAACATGGCCCGGAAAGCTTTTCAGGCCCTGTATTTGAACGGCATGTCCCGGGTCGATTTTTTTATAGAGAAAGAGAGCGGCGCAGTGTATATCAACGAGATCAACACCATCCCCGGTTTTACGGAAATCAGCATGTTCCCTAAGTTGTGGACTGTAGTGGGCATCTCGTTTACCCAGTTGGTCACTCGTTTGATAGAGTACGGTTTCCAGTACCATGACAGCAGATGAGGGACGTTTCTTGTGCAGAAAAATAAATGAAAATATTGGCGATCGACTACGGTAAAAAACGGATAGGTTTTGCTTTAGGCAATACTACTGTCAACTCAGCCGCGCCTTTGGAGCAAATAGTGCAAAAGAACAGGGCACAGGTGGTCGATCATATCACGCATCTAATCTCGGAATACGACATCGAAAAGATCGTCACCGGTTATCCGCTGCACATGGACGGCACAAAGAGCAAAATCAGCAGCGAAGTGGAAACCTTCGCTAAGACGCTGGAGAAAAAAACCGGCCTCCCGGTAGAGCTTGTAGATGAACGGCTGACCAGTTTCGAAGCCGAAGAGCTTTTAAAGACCATCCAGCCCGATTATAAGAAGAGGAAAAAAAACCTCGACTCGGTTTCGGCGCTGGTTTTGTTAAGAAGTTATATGGAGGATATATGAAAAAAATCATAATATCTTTAATCATACTATTTATAATAATTGCAGGCATCGTCGGTTTCGATTTTTACAGGAAAGTATCCGCCCCCTATAAAGGTTTTGAGAAAAAAGTGGAAGTTAACATAAAGCAGGGCTCTTCTGTAACCGCCATTGCCCAACTGCTGTACAGCAAAAAGATTATCGCCAATTATTACTATTTCCGGCTTTATTACCGCCTATTTTTCAGCGGCGTACATTTCAAATCGGGGGAGTATCTTTTCGATAAATCGTACACCATGGAGCAGGTAATCCAAAAGCTGGCCGAAGGCAAAGTCATCCTCTACAAAATTACAGTCAAGGAAGGGCTGACCATAGAGGAAACCGCCGAACTCTTAGAACGGCAGCATAAAATGCATTTTGAGAGATTTGTGCTGAAGGCAAAGGATTTCAACTTAGTGCGGGATATAGACAAGAAAGCCGAAGACCTGGAAGGTTATCTTTTCCCCGACACTTATATGGTCCACAAAGGCATGACATCCGAAGATTTCGCAACATTAATGGTAAAGAAGTTCAAGGAAAATTTCACCAACTCCATGGAATGGAGAGCCAGGGAACTTAATATGAACATCCGGGAAATAGTCACCCTGGCTTCGCTGATCGAGAAAGAGACCTCTTCCCGTGAGGAGAGGTTTTTGATATCTTCGGTATTTCACAACCGGCTGCGCATCCGCATGGCCTTAGGCTGCGATCCCACTATTATCTATGCCTTGAAAAGGGACAACAAGTATGACGGCAAGATAGGATGGGACGACTTAAAATACAAATCTCCTTACAATACCAGGATTTACCGTGGTTTGCCGCCCGGGCCCATTTGCAGTCCCGGTTTTGCTTCTATCGAAGCCGCGCTTTTCCCGGAGAATACGAAATATCTTTATTTTGTCGCCAAAGACCGCAGGACGCATTATTTTTCCAAGACTCTCAACGAGCATAACCGGGCCGTCCGCAAATACATCATCAACAAAAAGAGAAAATAACAATGCCCCCGTGCGCACGGGGAGGCGACCCCACTCGCGTGGGGGGGCGATAAGCGGCTCCGCCACAAGAGGCAGCGTGTGAGCGCTTTTGATTCTAACTCATAAGAAGTTTTGATTAAACTTTTTCAAAAGTTTAGCCCCCGGCAGGGCCGCCGGAGGCAAGAGCGCTTTTACGCATAATACCGGTTGAACCACAGTTCAAAAACCGGGTCGATGAATTTTACTTTACCGTTAAGCGTATCGACGATCTCTTTTTTCTCCAATGCTTTTTTTGCCCTGCTTATATTGGCGGAGGTATGTAATTCGTATTTTCGTATTACCTGTGTGGAACTTAATTGTTCCTCGCCCGCGGCCACTGCTTTTAGGAATTTTATTTGGATATTAGTCAAGGTTTCCACTTCGCGTTGGTACAATAGTGCGTTCTGGTTCAGCAGTTCATTGACTGCCTGTTCCAGTATTTCACCGGTAACCGACTCGTCTGTATTGATCCAGGTTAAATGAGCCAACTGTTGGGTGTAATAGGGATGACATTTTACCGTATCGGCGATTTTTTCCGCCTGTTCTTTTTCGATCTCTTTGCCGGTCTTAAAAAAAGCGCCCATGATATAAGTTGTCAGGTGATTTTTGGCAATTTTATCTAAGTAGACCACATCTCCGAATTTGAAAAAAGGCATCGACTTATTTTCGAAAAGATGCATCAACATATGGCGTTTGCTGCCGTAGAGGATATAGCTGACTTTTTGGTGATGCTGCCAAACGGCGCGAAGCCTTTTTTGGAATAGGGTAGGCTCATTAAAATTACCCAGGTTCTGGAACTCGTCGATACAAACGATAATATTTATGTTTTTCTTAGCCGCGATTTTTTCGGGCAGGTCGAGAATTTCTTCGTAGTTTTCTGTGAGCCTTTTCATATCTAAATTGATCTCGAAATCGTTCAGGGGGTCGGCGCCAAAGGAAATACGCGGTGTTATCCTGCTTAAAAAAGACTTTGCCAAGGCGATCCATTCTTCGTGTTTGGAAGAGATCGATTTAATAACGGTATTAGCGTAGTTTGCATAGAAATCTTCTTCGTTCCTGATTTTAAACAGGTCGATGAAACAGAATCTAAGTTTTTTATTCCCTGCCAATTTGGCCGCGGTTTGTTTGACTAAGGAAGATTTGCCCCATCTCCTGGGAGAGATTAGCATAGTGTGGACGTTGTTTTCGATATTTGATTTCAGTCGTTTGATTTCGTCTTTGCGATTGGTGAAAGCGTCCCCCACCACGACTTTTCCGAATTGAAAAGGTGATTTCATCGCGTTCCCTCCCGTTTTAGGCGCACCCGGCGAACAGCAAAACTAACAAGCTTGTTACCTAAAAAACTAACAACGTTGTTACTAACGCCTTTGTTAGTTACAAACCTGGAAGGCGTTAAAAGGTTGATTAGTTCTTCTTTTTTAATCATATCTATATTTTAAACGAAAAAAAAAAAAATTTCAAGAGGGTGGAATTTTTTTTTTAGCTCGCCCTTCGCCCCTACCTGTATCTTGCCTTACCAAACCGGCTTATTCTCAAACCTGAACAGTTATTATTATTTGCCTACTATGAAATTACTCTGCCTCCGGCGGCCAAACTTTTACTTAATTTCATTCGTTTCCGGGTGTGGCTCGCATCATGATTGCCTGTCCCCAGTTATTATGGAAGCCGAAAAAAAATTCGATATTGACAACAGGGTCGAAATATAACATAATAGTATCGTGAAGAAAGATGAAAAATTCTAATTTAAAAGCACTGATGGCCCTGTTAAAGAAAGAGAAGCCGTTCCTTAAAAAAAAGTATAAAGTAAGGGAGATCGGTATTTTCGGTTCTTATGTTCGCGGGGATCAGCAGTTGCAGAGTGATATAGACGTTCTTGTGGATTATATTGACAATTCGATAGACCTTTTTGATTTTTTAGATTTGAAGGAGTATCTTTCCGGTCTAATGGGTAAGGATGTGGATTTAGTCATGAAGTCCGGTTTGAAACCGGTGATAGGTAAACGTATTTTAAATCAAGTAATATATGTCTGAAAAACGAAATATTATTGACTATCTAAAGGATATTCTCGATGCTGTTGGTAAAGCAGGGAATTTTGTTGAGGGTTTATCCTTTGAAGATTTCCTGGATGATGACAAAACTATCTATGCAACTATATATGCACTGGAAATCATCGGAGAGGCAGCAGCCCAAATCCCGGATGATTTAAGGGAAAAGTACAGCGATATTCCCTGGAAGAAAATGGTAGGAATGCGAAATGTTTTAATTCATCAATACTTTGGGTTTTCTACGCCGGTAATCTGGAATACCATAAAAAATAGATTTCCCGAAGTGAAGAAATTGATAGGTGAGATGTTAACAAGTGAGATGAATGAAATAGTTGAATAAATCTCAGGCAAAGATTTCGAATCATCATTTTTATAAAAACGTTCTCCTTCTCAGGAAATCTTGTCAAAGGAGTATGTTTTTAAGAAAATAGAGGCGATCTCCCATAAGCTGTCGCAGCCCGTATGTCATCCATAGTGAGATGAGGATATTCTTTCAATATCTCATCGAAAGACATCCCGTCCGCTAAAAAATCAAGTAACAGCGAAACCCATATACGTGTTCCCTTTATACAGGGTTTTCCAAAACACACATCCGGGTCTACCGAAATTCTATCCAGCAGTCGTTTCATACGAAAACATCCAAAAATAATCCGCCATGTAATGGTATAAACTATTTTCTTGTTTTTTTCAACCTCTAATCCCGGGATAATTTTTTTTTACCGATCTCTATGACGTGGAATAGTTTTCCCGCGTCACGACAAAGCCCTATGTCGTGACGACAAATACTTCCCGCATGACGACAAAGCCTATTCTTCTTTGACATCCAGGGCTGCGATTTTCTTCTTCAACCGCTCTAACCGCTTCTCAAAGTCCCGCCGCTGCGATTCCGTCAAATCCACTGCCGCCAACCCCTGGCGCACAAAGTCGAGAGCTTTGTTATAATCCTTTTCCCGGTGCTCAAAATGAACCGATAACTCCCTGAAAGCAAAACGGTCTTCCCGGTTTGACAGGTATTCCCACAGCTCCCTGGCTTCATCGTAAAGTTTCTTTTTTTTTACGATGATTGATTTGCGTTTTGCCGCCCTGGCAAGCACGTCATCCCTCTGCGCACTCTCTTTGACAATCCCATACAATTCATTGGCCTTTTCAAGATCGCCGTACTTTTCATACAACATGGCTGTACCCAGTATCTCACCTTCATCAGCGGCAAAAGAGATGTCTTTCGTATACTTCGTGCCCAGCAAAAGGAGCGCGGCTAAACCGAGCAGATCGAGGGCATTATGTTCGATTACTTTTTCTATTAAAGAAAAGTCGTTACTCCTCAAATAATTGAAATACAGCGCCGGGATATGGCTGCTGTCGATATCCTCCTGCCGGGAAAGCCCTAACAGTATTTCTCCTAAAAATCCCAGGCTCCTGGATTCATAGGTGTGCTTCCAAAGGGTGCGGGCCGGGAAAAGAAAATCTAAATGAGGTTTTTTTAACAGGGGAAACCGCTTCCTTTGCAAAATGTACCTGGTCTCCATGAGCGGGTAATCGTAGGATTTCCCGTTGTAAGTGACTACCCCGGAAAAATCCCTGCTGTCGAGGAACCTGTCTACTTCTTCTAAGAACTCCTCCTCTTTAGATAGATCATTCAAGATAAAAACTTTTACGTAGAAATGGTTATGGGCAAAGAAACCGAATCCTAATAGGAAAGGGATGGTGCCGGTTCCTCCTGAAAGCCCGGTAGTCTCAGTATCGAAAAATAAAAGTTCCGGTGGGGAAACTTGTAAAAACTCTTTATCCGCGAAAATGACGGCCAGTTGTTCGGGAGAAACGTCCTGCCATTCTTCGAGTTTGCAGTCCCCGAAAGTCGAACTCAGCGGATAAGAAAAATCACGAATGATGAAGGCATTCTCTTCTTCGGGCGCTGCCTCGTTAATAGGCGAAGCATTTGTTTGGCCGTGTAGAGAGGAATTTTGCGGGTTTGTATGTTTTTTTAAACCTTTGTAATCTTTATAATTTGCGTAATCTGAGGTTTTGGCCGGGTGCGCCGCCCTTTCTGTGCTGTTTATGTGCGAGAATCTTTTTTTTTTCCGAAAGCCTTCCGAAAGTGAAGAAATCGTTTTACCTCTTTTATCGGCTTGGGGCGCCGCATCCCCTGTGCTTTTTAAAGGCGAAAAGCTTGTCTGTCCTGGAAAGTTTTTTGGATTTATAGGAGTCGTTTTGTCACTCTTATCGGCTGGGTGCGCCGCATCCCCTGGACTTTTTATATGCGAAGAGTTTGTTTTTTCCCGAAAGTCTTTTGGAGGTGAAGAAATCTTTTTATCCCTTTTATCGGCTGGGGGCACTGCCCCCCCCTTGAGGGTGAGTTTTACTAATTTATCGAGTTTTTCCCTGGTGGACAGACCTTCTTTTGAGTCGATTTTTTCCCATCTTTTTTCTATTTTGTCTTGTTTCAGGCGGTCTAATTTTTTTTTTAATTTACTCATCGCTGCGGTTGTTTTTTTTGCCCGGTATAGAGAGGAAAAGCCTGGGGGTGGGATTTAAATAACGCTGCGCTGTAAAAGTCTCCCGCTGGGAGTGGGATAAGGTGTAAATAGTGTGTTGAGGAATTATTTTAATCAAGAATAAAATTCAGCGGGTTGATACGTTTACCCTGGTATATTACTTCGTAATGAAGATGAGGCGCCGTGCTTCTTCCCGTGCTGCCCACATACCCGACTACCTGGCCTCTTTTCACGCGGTCTCCCTCTTTCACTTTAAAAGATACCAGGTGACCATAACGAGTCTGGTAACCGAATCCATGTTCGATGTGGATTAAGTTTCCTAACACTCCTTTATATTCGGCAATAAGTACATACCCATCGGCGGTAGCTATTACCGGGTTGCCGATCTGGGTTGAGATATCCTGGCCACCGTGGAACTGGGTTTGCCCGGTAAGAGGATTTTTCCGCATCCCGAAGGAATCGGTTAGATAACCCCTGGTGGGCCAGCGTGAAGGTGTATGAGCAAGTCTTATCTTCTGTTCATCTATATGGTCCTGTACAAATTTCAAGGATTTTTCGATTTTTTTGGCATCCTTAGAGATTCCTTTTACTTTATCTATTAATTTTTCTCCGGCCTGCTCCCGGGTTAGGTTTACAGACTTACCCGGTAGTTCGATACTGCCGGTAACATTTCTAATCGGTTCGCCCCCGCCTGAACCGACCTCCTTTAATGCATGTGGAGAGGTTAAACCCA
The DNA here is from genome assembly GCA_023135565.1 of Candidatus Aminicenantota bacterium. GTDB lineage: Bacteria > Acidobacteriota > Aminicenantia > UBA2199 > UBA2199 > JAGLQA01. The sequence goes on from JAGLSW010000583.1 coordinate 36,867, forward strand.
CTGCCACCAGGATTCTCTGCTTATAGGTTTCCATCCGGGCCAGGCTTTCATTGATAATTTTGACCTGCGAATCCAATTCTGCTATTGTTTTTTCCTTTTTAACATTATCCGTCTCTAGTGTTTTCATCTTTTCTTTATCGAAAGAGATGGTCAGATAATCGAAAATCATGAACCCGGAGATGAGCATTAGAGCCAGGAAAGCAAGGATAGAGTTCCTTATTAGCCTGGAAGAGAGGACAAACTCCTTGTTTGTCGATGTGGCATCTGAAACTATAATAATTGAATAGTTTTTTTCTTTCATTCTTTTAGATTGCATTATAACATTTTTTTGGGGAATAAATCAACCCATTATTTTATTTTTTTTTAAATTTATGGCGGTATACATCTTGACAATACTATAGAAAAAGTGTTAAATAAAGAGTGGAAAAAAAGGAGGACATATGAGTAAAAAAACGATTGTCCTGGCAGATAATAGTTATACGATCCGCCGAATAGTCGAGTTGTCTTTTTCGGAAGAAGAAGAAATCGGACTGGTCAGCTTTGAAGATGGGGCAAATCTAAAAGAAAAATTGCTCGAATTGAAGCCGGAAATTGTACTGGTGGACATAAAGCTTCCCGAATTTAACGGGTATGAAGTTTGCAAATTTATCAATACTTCAGAAGAACTTAAACATACGAAAGTATTCTTGATGAAAGGTGGATTCGAACCCATCGATGAAGGGCTGTTGACTAATCTAAGATATGCTACTATTATCACGAAACCCTTCGATTCCAATGCTCTTGTGGCAACGATAAAGAAGATGTTATCAGCCCCGCAGAGAACTCCGTCCACCGTTCCCGAACAGACTCCGGCAGCACCCGGTATGATGCCGGGAATCGAAGCCGGTAGTGTTGGCGGGATCCCTGCAACAAAAGAGGATTTCGGGGCGCGTGGAATACTTGACGATAAAATAAGTCCCGCAGCAGTGCCATATCAACCTATGATGGATGATGTGCAGCCTTCTGAAGAGATAACCCAGGGGACGCAGCCTGAAGTTGATACCCTGGCGCCGACTATGTCTGATGATATGGCGAATCCTTTTAATGGGGATCTCGCTTTCGGCCAGTCGGGAGCTGGCGCGGTATATCCTGAAGAGGTAGATATAAAACAGAATATCCACAAGCAAGAAAGCGATTTAGATGTCGGGTCTTTTACCCAGGAAGCTTTGCAAATCCAGCAGAATTTAGATAAGCAGGACAGCGGCCCAGCAGGTGACCAATTAAGTTTCGGCGGCCAGTTAGGCGCAGAGGCGCCTGATATTTTCGCGGGGCAGGCAGCGGACATCCCGGGTGTGGCACAGGGTGCCCCGGTCGCTGCTCCGGTGGTAGACGGAGCTCCTGCCGGTACAAGTGGACAAATGTTTGCCGGTGAGGAAATAGCCGCTCCAATGCAGGGCGGTGAAGAATTCGGCCGACAGGCCGGAGCAGTGGGAAGCGGCGGGATGGAATCCCAACAGGAAGTAGAAGAAGTGCTCGACCATGAACAGATTAACTTAGAGCAAGATCTGATGCCCGATGCCGGGGATGCGTTCGCCCCGATCGAGCAGCAGCCCCCCTTTGCCGACAGCAGCCCCGCGCAGGAGATGCAGCAGCCCGCGGCCTTTGAAAGCCCGGTAGGTGTGGATACTCCCGCGCCCGAAGCGGCCATCCCCGGTGCGTCTAATGAAGTCGGCGGACTGCCGATGGATAGCCACACAGCACCTACTATGGCGGAAGAATTCCAGGTTCCCGGGATGGAGCAGCCGGCATCCTTCGAGGAAGCACCGGCTGTCGAGCCACCGCTGCAAACCGGACCGGCAGCGGACATGGAAATTCCACCCCGGCAGGAAGCCGCTGCCGGCGGTCAAGAAGAAGACCTAACCGGAATCCCCGCCGTGCAGAAAGAGCAAATTATGCATAAAGTTGAGGATAAGCTGGCAATTGCTATAAAAGAAATCTTATGGGATGTGGTGCCTCCCATGGCGGAAAAAATTATAAAAAATGAAATTGAAAAATTAAAAACAGAGGTTGATGAATCTTTTGGCAGTACAGGATAGTCCTTAAGGATAAAAAAAGTTTGTCCCTTTGGAGGCTATCGGCGGAATATTAATAAGAAGTGTAGGATACTGCAGTGGAAAAGGTTTACAATTTTATCGAGACAGAAAAGAAGCGGCACAGGGTCCGGCAGGAGATCAAATTACTCGCAGCCGGTAATCATACGGGGCAGCAGTCTTTCTTGTTGGTTTTATCTTCCGGCGGAGTTGACTGCCCGCTTCCTTTGGAGCAAGTTCTAATATTTACCGGCGCGGACATCATTGTAAGACGAAGAAAAATGCAGGATTGTTTTACCTTTTTGTGTCCCCGGGTTGATTTTACCGAAACCGCTGCCCGGGAAACTGCCGGATGGGAGCAGGAAATAGACAGGCTGGGTATTTTTGTAGATTGGAGCCGGGTGAAGTCTGCCCCTGTTTCCCGGGAAAAAGAGATTGTGATCGAAGCCTTCGTACAATTATTCACAGCAGGTAAGATTTACCGCGGTGAAAGGGAGCAGTGGTTTTTGAAGAGCGGGGAGATGACCGCTTCCGCAGTTGATGCGGTTGAACAGGGGGATATCAGGTTTTTCCCGGCGAAGTGGGCAAAAATTTTCGTCGATTGGCTGCGCAGCAGCGGTGATTGGTGTATCTCGCGCTCCACAGGGCGGGGGTATAGGGTGCCGGCGTATTGCTGCGGTAACTGCGGCAGCCTGTCGGTCACAGGGGAACAGCCCGGTGTTTGCAGTCGCTGCGCCTCAAAGGATATTGTCCGGGAAACGGGATTTTTAGACGCCCGGTTTGTTTCGGCATTCCGGCCTTTTTTGCTCCTGAGTCGGGAGGAGCAGCCGGGGGCCGCGGTTTTTCGCATTTCTCGCCCCATGGATCTGATGGTTGCCGGTTTCGATATGTTGTTTTCGCAGGCAGCCGGGATGGTAATGATGGGGCTGCACTTCGGCAAGGAAGTTCCTTTTAGGGAAGTGCTGGTAAATGGAGTGATAAAAGGAGATAAAGCGGCAGATAATATCGAGGCATATGGGGCTGATGCCTTCAGGTTCAGCCTGGCGCTGCAGGCCATACCGGGTACGGCTGTAACTTTTTCCTCTAACCGGCTGAAAGGCAGCAGAGCTTTCATAAATAAAATATGGAATGCCGCGCGCTATACTTTGTTGAATTTAGCAGGGGATGAAGATTTCGACATCGATGTAAAGAAAATAACCACGGTGGATAAATGGATTCTCCATTACCTCAACAAGACTATTGTCAAAGTGAACGAGCATTTAGATAATTTCCGGGTGAATAAAGCGGCGCAGCTGCTTTATCGTTTTGCCCGGCGCGAGTACTGCGGTTGGTATTTAGAATTTTCCCGCGGTGACATAGATAATCTTCATACCAGGAAAGTCTTAAAAATAGTCCTTTTCCGGCTGCTCCAGTTGTTACATCCTTTTATCCCCTTCGTGACCGAGGAAATCTACCAAAAAATCGAGACCGGCGCCGTCTTCCTGCTGCATACGGAATTTCCCTCGCTCAGCAGCGATATTATTTTTAACGAAGAATATCAACACATAGAACTGTTGAAAAAAGTGATAACAGGAATCCGCAGAACCAGGACAGGGAACAGGATTGCAGCCAACAAAAAGATTAAGGTTTTCTTGAAAAGCGGTTCTGAAAAAGAAAAAAGGATATTATCTAAGGAGAAAAAATATTTCGATTTTTTAGCCGGTAGTTCCGGCACGGCGATTGTAAAGGATTTCCGGGGCTTGCCCAAAGGTTTTAGGGGGTTGTGCCGCAACTGGGAGATACTGCTGCCTTTTGCCGGTGAAGAAGAGAGGTTAGCGGAGTTAGCCAGGTTAAAACAGGAATTAGAAAAAGTGAGCCTCCGGGTTTTGGATTTCGAGGAAAAGCTGGCGCACGAAGCTTTTGTCGATGAAGAACCGGTGCCTTCTATGGGGGATTATAAGAAGCGGACGGCGTCCGCACCCTATGAGGGGCCTGGGAAACACATTCCCGACCAGGTTGACCGAAAAGTTCGTTTTTTCAGCAAACTTTCACGAAGTATTAGTAAGAAGAGGCTCCAGCAGGCCATTGCCGGGAAGGAGAAAATTGAAAAAACCATTCATGATATATCTTAGAGAAGAATCCGAAAAAGGGACCTCAAACGAAAGTTTTTGCGGGGGTGCAGGGGGCAGTTTTTCCAAAAAGCGCCCCCTGCTCGCCGAAGGCAAATAATATGAAAAAATATAACGAGTACCCCGGATTTTTAGAAGTAGTAAAATTGGCGAGCTGCGGTTCTACCAATGATTATTTAAGAGAAAATTACCGCCGGTATGAAAGGGATTTTCCTATCTTAGTGACTGCATCCCGGCAGTCGGCGGGTAGGGGACGGGCAGGCAGGACCTGGGATTCCCCGGCGGGAATGGGATTATACTCTTCGTTCGGGTTTTTTTTGCCGGTCGGCGTGAGTCTTAATCTTTTGCCTTTAGCCGCCGGGATAAGTGTGGTCGAAGCGTTGGCAGGAATAAGCGGTGTGCGGGGATTCGGTTTAAAGTGGCCCAATGATATTTTGTACAGCGGCAGGAAGATATGCGGCATCCTGGTTGACAATATGGTGCAGAAAGAGAGGATTTTTTGTATAACCGGGATCGGGATTAATTTGAACCAACAGGCGGTTGATTTTCCCCGTGAGTTAAGAGACCGGGCCATCTCTTTAAAAACAATAACAGGGAAAACCTATGAAATCGAAGCCGTCAACAAAGCGCTCTCCCATATTTTTTTTTCATGGGTAGAGAAACTAAAGAGCGGCGGGAATAAAGAGATTGTCGAGGCAGCCGGGCGGCTGAGTGAATTTTTAAAAGGCAGGCCTATTGCTTTCCACCGGGGCGACAAAATTACGGAAGGCGTTTTTAAGGGACTCAATCATGATGGCGGTCTTTTATTGGCCGCACCTAACGGCGATAAGAAAATATATTACAGCGGCGAAATCGTTACAAAATTAAGGCTGCTGCGCCGGGAAGAGCTTGAAAGAAAACACCGGCAGGGCTACACTGAGAAGCCGGTTGAGAAAGGTGAATTCAGTGATTTCGAAGATGAGCAGTTGTGGGGCGATTAATGAAAAGAGGTGAGCTGCGCTTCTCTTTGCCCTGGGGTTTTAAGTGGCTGTCTTTTTACTAATACTTGGTGAAAGTTTTCTAAAAAAAAGGAAATTCTTTTGGATGACCTTATAGGCTGCGGGCATGCGCCCGCCTTGTGTAACAAAACGTAACAGCCTGTCCTATGATTTCGTAACATTTTGTAACAGCGGTATTTTTGTTGGAAAGTGCCGGTATATCTAAGAAAATGGAAAAAAATGAGAAAAAACCACTTTGATATTGTAATAAAATATTACAGCGCCGGGAATCGGCGGAATCCCAGTGGTGCCAGGATAGCCTTTTGGGACGCTCGTTTCGGGAGAAAATTATATGTTGGCACCGAATTTGCTAAGTAATTATATCATGCAAAAAAAAGAAATTTTTAATCATTATTTGAATGAAGTGTAAAGGAGATTAAAATGGTAAAAAAGTTATTATTAATTGTTGTTGTGTTTGTTTTGTGTATCGCCTGGAGCAGCGACCCCACCCCGGTTTGCAGGCCATTTGCCGGTAAAATGGTCGCCGCTGGTTCCGGCGGTGTTATTATCGCCTGGGTCGATAATTCGGTCGTCTATATGCAAAGATTGTCTGATTCGGGCGCTGCGCTCTGGGGAGCTAACGGTAAGGTTATCTATTCCGGCAATAGGCAGCGTATATCCTACCTTGTGGCGAACGGCAGCGGCGGCGTCCTTTTCGCCGTTGGCAGTGAGGTAGAAGAGTATAGCAACATCTACTCCGGGTATGTGAAGCGGGTAAATTCCCAGGGTAATGTGGTGTGGACTTCGAATATGATAAGCGACTCTATGCCGACCCCCAGTACTTGGCGTTTAGTTTTCGACGGATCGGGTGGAGTCTTTATCTTTTGGGCGGAAGATTCAGGCAGCGAAACCAAAATCCAGGGGCAGCATATCGATAGTAACGGCAGTACCATGTGGACCGCCGGGGGCATACCTGTGTCTTCAATAGAAGGCGACCAGTATTATCCGGGCCACGCAGTTAGCGACGGCCAGGGCGGGACTTATGTAGCCTGGGTAAATTGGAGAGACTATCCTATTTCCGATGATCTTTTTATACAGCGTATCGACAGCAGCGGCAATCGTTTATGGGGGCAAGAAGGTATATTGGTGAATGATGAACCGGATATTCCCTACTCTGTTAGATTGTATTCGGCCGGTCAAAACGGTGTTTATGTGTCCCGGGGCAGGTGGCGTCATGAAATCCACATGCATCGTTTCGATTCAGCAGGAAATAGGCTCTGGGCAGCAGACGGCGTGCTGGTTTATAGAAATCAGTATTATTATTATAATTCCAGTGTGATAGACCTGGTCACAGATAAGGTAGGCGGGTTCTATATGTTGATTGGAACTAGTTATACCGATCTCTGGGGATACGCCGAATATGAAGCAGCCCTGCAGCATATCGACTCTTCCGGTAATACAGCATGGGGTATGGAAGGTATTACTATTATTAGGGACAGGGTGTATTTTAGGGATGCACGTATGATAGACGACGGCGCCGGGAAAGCCATAGTGGTCTGGAAAGAAGAGAACAGCGGCAGCGAACTCCTCAAAACCCAACTGGTAGACGCAGCCGGTACGTTCCGGTGGAGCGATGATGGGGTCACCGTTTCCGATGCCATTTCCCGGAATCGCAGTTTCTTGCAAACCAGTTCAAACGAGGCCGGTGGAGCGATTGTGGCCTGGTCTGACGGTAAGGCCTTTTATGCCCAGAATATTTGCGCTTCCGGGGGTATCGGAACCTGCGTCGTTCCTATCGCTGTAATCGAGGCCAGCCGTTCCGGGGGCGTTGCTCCGGTCACAATTACATTTGACGGCAGCAGTTCTTACGACCCCGACGGTAAAGTGAAGCAGTGGAAATGGAACCTGGGCGACGGCGCCACCGCGTCTACCCCGAAAGTAACTCACACCTATAACAACACCGGTACTTACGACGTCACCCTGCGAGTCAAAGATGATTCGTGGGAATGGTCGAAAACGGTCAAGAAGAGGATTAAAATTTTTTCGTTGGACGCTTTAGACGCAGTCTTCGATTTTTATACCGGCCCTATAAAATCAAAAAATAGGGGATATGCCATGGTACGGGCCTCGCTTTTCGACAAACCCTACAGCGAAGAAGAGAGAGCGCTGCCCGGGAACCTGGGGCTCACCTTTGCAGCCGATAAAGGAAGCTGGCAGGGTGACATTGCTTTCGGTTCCGGGGTTTATTCCCGTGCCCTCTCCGCCGAAACAAACGGCACAGCCACCATCTCGGCGGTATTGGAAGGAAAAGTATTGGCCACCGCTGAGGTGACTTTTGCCTGGCTTTTGCCTCCCGCCGCCGTCACCGTGAACTTGCAGGCCAACCGCTCTCTTTTCAGGGGGGAGTATAATGCCCACATATCCTGGTCGGCGAACCCGGAGGAAGTGTTTACCCCGGCCAAATACCGCGTTTACATATCTACCGGCGGCGGCGCTTTCGAGTTGGCAGCCGAAGTGGAAGCCGGAGTTTTTTCTTATGTAGACGAACATCTCCCGGCAGGCAGGCAGTATTCTTTCGCCGTATCCATGGTTGACGACATGGGAGATGAAAGCGATCTATCTACAGCTTCTTTGGTAAATAGGTAACCCCAAGCCCCCGCGGGATGATTTTTCGTCCCGCGGGGCGCCCTGCGCGCTTTCCTGCTTCGGAAAGGCCTGCCGGGTTTCTTTTCGTGAGAGTAATCGTCCATCTTTTCAGTGGAGCAGTGCCGGTTTCCGTCTTGCCCGTTCATCATAATCTAAAAGAAGAAAGGCACTCCTTTTGGCTGCGTTCACGAAAGCGAGAATACCTAAAATAGGCATCGAAATGTGAAAACCTCTGTGCAGCCTGCGTAAATCGGTTAATTTTTTTTTTGGATGTATCGCTCATGAGAAGTTTTTGGAAGTCCAGAAACC
>JAGLSW010000584.1 GCA_023135565.1 Candidatus Aminicenantota bacterium
GGAGAAAACCCATATTTCTTTCCTGCGCAAGGATATTTCTTTTACTGCCCACACCGGTTCGTAAGTGCAAGAATACCTAATTTATTTTAATGAAAATCCGTGACTATCTGACTTTTGGGCAAAAAAAACCGTTAAAGAAGAAGTATACCGGGAATCGAAAAGTTTGAAGAGAAGTTTTTTTAATCATAAAATTATCTGGGTTTATTTTCCCATGGTTCTAATAAGCTGCGCTTTCCCCCTAATAAAGATAGCGGAGACTAATCGGTTGGCAGTCGTTATTCCCGCGGTATTGCTGATCGTCCTGGCGGTATGTCTTAGCCTCTACTTTAATAAGAAGAAGAAAAAATAAAATAAAAGGGAGCGGTGGATGCAAAAGTGCAATCTTGCCGCGAAGCGGCTAAACGCCTCCCCGTGCGTACGGGGCCACGCATGTGGGGTCGGAAATCCTTCTCTTCGTCGTAATGAACGATATGAAAACCGGAGGTGGTGCGCAGACGTGTACAAGTGGAAAACAAAAAAATCATCACATATTACTGAAAAATTCATTTCCCGGTTGAAAAAGATACTGAATTATAGTACTATGTTAGATGAATAAAAAACACAGGAAGACGCTGGAAGCTATTTTTAAAAGACCGACAAAGGCGCTGTCGCCTCTATGCGTCGATTCCTGGAAAATGCAGGAGTAAGACCATGATGAAATATAAAGGATACTACGGTCAGGTTACCTATGACGATGAAGTAAAATCGTTTCACGGTGAAGTCATCAATACCAGGACGGTGATTACCTTTCAGGGTAAAAGCGTGGCTGAAATCGAGCAGGCATTTAAAAATTCTGTCGATGATTATCTCGAGTGGTGCAGAGAGAGAAATAAAGAACCGGAAAAACCTTTCTCCGGGAAATTTGTTTTAAGGATTTCGCCGGAACTTCATCGTGAGTTGAACATCCATGCCCGGAAAGAGAATTTAAGTCTCAATTCTTACGTAGAGAAAACCTTAAGACACGCTGTTGCTGTTTAAGAAAAAGGGGGTGGGGAAAAAAAGGGACAAGCCAATTTTACAATTAAAGTTTTGTTCAAACTTTTTCAAAAGTTTGGCCCCCGGCAGGGCAGCCGGAGGCAAGGCCGTTAGTGGAAGAAATCATATATTCTCACTCTCTAAGCGGATTAACTCTCTTAATTCCGCATTGGAAAATTCCGTTATCCACTTCTCACCACTGCCTACAGTCAGGTCGGATAACTCCTTCTTACTTTTAATGATCTCGTCTATCTTCTCCTCGAAAGTGCCTTTGCTGATAAACCGGTTCACGATCACATTCTTCTCCTGGCCGATGCGGAAAGCACGATCAGTGGCCTGATTCTCCACCGCGGGGTTCCACCATAAATCATAATGAATCACGTTATTGGCCGCGGTCAGGTTCAAACCGGTGCCGCCGGCTTTTAAAGATAATATAAAAGTCCGGTAAACACGGTCTTCCTGGAATAAATCAACCATTTCGCCGCGTTTTTTCACCGCCACCCCGCCGTGCAAAAACAATACTTCTTCGTCTAATTCACGGGTCACCATCTCTTTCAACAGTTCGCCCATCTCTTTATATTGGGTGAAAATGAGCACCTTCTCGTCATTCAAATAGATCTTCTCCAGCAAATCCATCAACATTTTCGACTTACCCGATAGTTCGACGTCGGCGGCGGGTTTCTTCAAAAATTGCGCGGGGTGATTGCATACCTGCTTTAAATAGGTCATCAGCTTAAATATGATCCCTGACTTTTCAAATTCACTCCTGTCGTCGCCGTTGTCGAGAACCGCTTCGATGTCTCTAACTACTTTTTCATATAAAGACGCCTGCTCTTTCGTCAAATTACAATACCTGTCGGTTTCGATTTTTTCAGGCAGGTCGTCTATGATCGACCGGTCGGTCTTGACCCGGCGCAAAACAAACGGGGCAGTCAGTTTCTTAAAGTTCCTGAGACTTTCGCTGTCCCTGAACCTTTCTATGGGGATGGCATAGTTCTCCTTGAAAGCGGTCAGGCTGCCGAGATAATCCTCGAAAACAAAATCCATGATACTCCAGTACTCGCTGAGCCGGTTCTCCACCGGGGTGCCGGTCATGGCAATTTTTATTCCGGCCCGCAGAGATTTAACCGCCGCGGTTTGATTGGCAGTGGGATTTTTTATGTTCTGCGCTTCATCTATTATCACCGCCAGCCACTCCTCTTTTGCAAACTTCGCCCGCTCACTCCTGACCATTCCATAAGTGGTGATAATCACTTCCACGTCGCGAATCTTAAGGCTCCTGTCTAAACCGTGATAAATAAAGGTTTTTATCCCCGGGGCGAATTTTTCAAATTCCTTCCGCCAGTTGCTCATCAGGGTAGCGGGCACCACTATCAACGCCCTTTTGTCGGCGGTAAGATGTTTTTCCTCCTGCAATTTTAATAAAAGCGTCAATACCTGGATGGTTTTCCCCAACCCCATGTCGTCCGCGATGAGCGAACCTAAGCCGTTCCCGGTATTGTTATAAAGCCAGTTGAACCCTCTCTGCTGGTACTCTCTCAGTTCGCCGTTCAAAGATGCGGGGACCGCGGTCTCTTTTAATTCGAAAAGTTTATCGAAAATATCCGCTACTTTTTTGTCGCTGCGGATAGGAGCGCCGTTAAATTTTCCTTCAAGATTGATTTTTAGTATATCTAAGGGCGATAACCGCGGCTTTTGCTCTAAAGATTTCAAAATTTTATTTATTTCTTTTTTGTCGATGCGCACGTACTTATTTTTTATTTTAACGACGCCGGAAACGCCTTTGACGGATTCGCGGAACTCTTCCGCGGATATCACGTCGCTGCCCACGGCTATACTCCAATCGAAGTCCAACATCTCTCTCATGTTTAAATAAGAAACCACGGCCGGTGAGCCGGTAAATTTCGATTTTACCGATAAGGTTAAACCGGGGGCAAATATTTCCTGCAGGGATTTGGGAATCAGGGTCCTGATGCCCAAAAGCTTCAAAATGGGCAGCGCATTAAACCATAACTGGACGAAATTGGTGGGGGGAACTTTGAGTCTATTTGCCTTTTTTAAGCCCAGGTATTCGTTTACCACAGGGAAATAGGTGGATAAGAGACTCAAATCCTTTAAAATATCGAGCCTGATTTCTTTGAATTTCTCATCGTTAACGATCTTTTTTAAGGCAATGGGTTCGGATAGGACATTTTTGCTGTCTTCTATTTTTATTTCTATGCCGAAATCCTTATCTCCCCGGCGCGGTTCATAAACCTGGATTAAAGGAGTATAGTTCTTGTGTACGATGTAGAACTTGCTTAACCACAAATGAATCGTCTGCGGTATTTCACTCTCTTCAAATTTATCTATCTTAAAAGGAACTCGATTGAAGAAAAAATCGGCTGTTTTATCTTCGCCCGGTTCCTTTTTTTTTTGAAATTCCCCGACAAAATAGCCTAAGAACAGGGATGTTAAAACTAAGGCCTGCTCGTTTACACTCATGTGTGTTTTGTTAACCGTTATAAAGTCCGGGGGAATCAACCCGCGCAGCTGCTCGAAAATTTGCGAAATTTTCTCGTTGAACAAGGCCGGGATATAACGCAGTATATATAATTTTTCGGTTAATTTTATCACTTCCGGGATGAAAGCGCCCTGCTGGGCCAGCTTGGCCGCAAAACTGTAAAACAGCGTGAATATAACGACCGATTCATGGAAATTAAAGACTTCATTTAGAGATATTTTATTCAATATTTTAAGTAATTCCAGGAGATTGTCCCGGGAAAAATTCACCCTGTCCTGTTTAAACTTGATTATTCCTTTGAAATCGCTTAGATTTTTATCCAGCTTAAGGGAAATCCTTTTCAAATCCGCAAGCTTCTCCGGGACCTCGAAATCCTGTTCTAAAAATTGAATAATCTCTTTGCCTGTATTATCATAAGCCTTAAGCAGGTGTTTTTTAAAATCTTTGGTGAGGTGGAAAAGGGGCTTCGGCGCCAGCACGGAGAATAACTCTTTTTTTAGGGCCGGGATTGTCGAAAAATCCATGGCATCGATCGTTTGTTTAACTTTTTCCTTTTTATCGTCCAATTTTACGATTTCGCTGATGGATTTTAGACCGATTTCGCTCTTGCTTTCTCTTTCGAAGTTGGACAGGATGTCGAAATCGTGCAGGTTGAATACCAGGAAAGGTTTCTTGTCTATCTCGTTGGCGATCATGTAGATAACCGCGGCGATATGTTTGCAGGGCACGGCCCAGTCGGGGCAGGAACAGTGAGCGTCGAGGTCTTCCCATTTAGCGGGGAAGAGTTTTATGTTGTTTTTTTCTAAGTCCTCGAGCATTTCGCTGGGTAATTCCCGCGCGGACAACCTGGCCAGGTAATAGAAATTCGAGTTAATGATTTTTAGTATCCTGTTTTTTTTGCTTTCGCTGAACCGGGGAACCGCGATTTTAACTTCATAGGGTGATCTTTTTCGTCCTTTCACCCGGGCTTCTACTATATTACCTTTAATAGCGATGGATTTAACCAGGTCGTTTCTCGCGTAGCGCATGCCCCTGGGCAGCCTGTTTGAAAAGTCGATGTCTTTCAGGGCGTTTAGCCATGCCTGTCCCCACCAGGTGTAGCCGAAATGTTTAATTGCCATATGTTTAACCTCCTGTAAGCCGCTGCATGGCGATGTAGAACACTATCTTTTTACTCATTCCCACTGCTGCGGCGGTTTTTTACGCAGTCTTGAACAGACGGGTATACATTTTTAATATGGTATTATAGCAAAACCGGCTGGAAAAATCTATTTTATTGGTGCAAAAAAATAAAAAATGTAGTTTTCGCATTTTGTTCGCGGGAAAGAAATCTTATCGCTCATCAAAAGTTTTGATCAAACTTTT
>JAGLSW010000585.1 GCA_023135565.1 Candidatus Aminicenantota bacterium
AAAAAGTTTGATCAAAACTTCTATTAAGCCGCTCCGCGGCAATACACTTTAAACACCACCTCACTTCCTCTAAAAGCCCGTTCCATAAAAAAAGACCGGCGAGTCGCTCCGCCGGTTTTTTTATTTTCAGCTTCCGTGAAAAATTACTTCTTACCGATGCCGGTTTTGAAATCGATCTTAGCGGTCAGGGTGAAGTAAAAATCGCCGTCCGGGGCATTTTCGCCACCGTAAAAAACATACCTCACATTAGGGGAAACCTGGATCAGCTTGTGAACCTTGAAATTCAAACCCGCCATTAAATAACGGGCGTCGTACAGGTTTGCCGGGATAGGCACATAACCGCCGATGTCCTTAAAATTTGGATCGGTGAAATGATCGTAACGGGCGAAAAGCTCGCTCTTTTTGCCGATTTTTACTACGGCAAAACCGGAAATGATGCCGCTGCTCTTGCTTTCATCACCTTCGGGTTTTTCACTTTTATAGTGATAGCCGAGACCGAAACGGCCCCAACCGCCTTTCATACCGCCAAAAGCAGTCAGGTAGGTGATGTCTTTTCCGTTATCTTTGGCAAAGTGGCCGTTGGCTTCCACATAGGCGGTCTTCGCTTCCCAGCCGAGACGTCCGTAAAAGGCTTTCCCTTTGTTGTCTTCACTTTTGTTGGAACTGAAGTTGCCGTACATCAGGGTGTAAACCAGCCCGCCTTTTGATTTGCCGTCTAAGGCAATTCCGAAGTCCCGCGAAGAGGCGAAATTAAAAAAATCAGGGGCTGTTTTCTCGATAAACCGCAAACCCCAGAATTTCTCGATCTTGTCGAAACTGGGCGGATCGATGATACCCATTAAGAGGTTGGCGCCTCCGCCCAACTTTTTCTTTAAATGGGCGTTTTTGATGAATGGCTCAATTTTGCCTTCGCCGTAAGCGGGGCTGTTCATCTCGAAGCGCACCCGGGCCGACCAACCGCTGCCTAACGATGTGTTGTAACCGAAATAGATACGCCTGAGCCAGAAACCATGCTGGCCTTCGATGCCTTCTTCGCCGCTGTGATGGCTGCCCACCATATAATATTCGGGGATCATATATCCTTTAATATCATCGGCAAAAGCTAAACCGGAGAGAAAAAAAACCAGCACTAATACGAATAAAATCTTTACTTTCATAATTCCTCCTTGGTATGGAATGATTTTGTTTTCAAGGGTGCATTTTCCCTCTTCTATGTTAATTAAAAATAAAAAAAATGTTATTTTTCGGTTAAGCCGGTGCATGGGAATTACGATCACCTCCAGCGCAGCATTAATAGCATACAAAACATTTCCTGAAAAATCAAGTTTTTTCTCTAATTACTTCGTATACGCTCTCCCAAAGGGGCAAGCGCCAGCCTGGATCCTTAACACAATATTAACAATTTTCTTATAAAATATTAACTCAAATCCTTTCTAATCAAAACCCGGAACTTTAAAACAAATAAGTAAAAATTTCCGACAGCCGGTATTTGACTTTAGGTTTCTTATTTGCTACTTAAAAGGTATTATGAAAAATAAAAAAACAGACGAAAAAAAAATAATCTTCGTAGTAGAGGATGAACCGGATATCCAAGAACTTATCACCCTGCACCTGTCTAAATCGGGATACCGGGTGGAAAAATTTTTAGAATCTAAGCCCATGCTCGCCCGGCTGGAAAAGCAGGAACCGGGTTTGATCCTGCTGGACCTCATGCTGCCCGATCAGGACGGCCTGGAAGTATGCAAAATTCTAAAAAATAGCAGCCAATACGCCGCCATCCCGGTTATCATGGTAACTGCCAGAACCGAAGAAGTAGACGTGGTGCTGGGTTTAGAATTAGGGGCGGACGATTATATAAACAAACCCTTTTCACCCAGGGAATTGGTGGCCCGGGTGAAAGCGGTGCTGCGCCGGGGCAAACATTCTACCGACTCCGAAGAACCGGTTTCCCAGCGCATCGTTATCGGCGACCTGCTAACTATAGATCCACAAAAATACGAAGTGACGGTGCAGGATAAAAAAATCCACTTGACCTCCACCGAATTCCTGATCTTGAAAATGCTGGCCGAAAAACAAGGCTGGGTGTTCAGCCGGGAGAAAATTTTGGACCGCCTGTGGGGCGATGAAAAAGACGTTTTCGACCGCACCGTGGATGTGCATATTAAAAACCTGAGAGAGAAACTCGGCCCGGCCGGGAAATTAATCCTCAATATCAGGGGAGTGGGGTATAAATTAGAACTATGAAACAAAAAAGAGCGAAAACGAACAATAAAAACTTTCTTTCTAACCTGATGGGGAAATTTTTTGTGCGCACTTTTATTAGTTACGTGGTTATTATTGCCCTGGTGTTTCTTTTAGTTTACCTTTTTTTCCAGGGTTCCATGCGGCATTTTTATATCGAAAACCTGAAGACCCGCTTGATCCAGGTGGGACATTCCTTAAACCCCAAAATTTCCGCTTCGTATAGAGAAAACAAGTTTGCGGAAATCGACCGGTTAGTCAAAGAGGTGGGCAAAAAAACAGACATCCGCATCACGGTGATCGCTCCTGGCGGCGAGGTGTTCGCCGATTCCGAAAATGACCCCGGAAAAATGGAAAATCACGGCGACCGGCCTGAAATCGTGCAGGCCCTGAAAGGAGAAGTGCAGGATGCCACCCGGTTCAGTTCCACCATGGGAGAACAAATGTTATACTTAGCGCTGCCCGTGGAGGAGCGAGGGGAAACCAAATACGTCCTGCGTTTAAGCCTATTTCTAAGCGATATCAAAAACCTGATGGCCGACATCAGGTACAAACTCGCCACTGTGCTGGTGATTTTGTTTTTCCTGGCGCTGTTGATTGCTTACTATTTTTCCCGCGGCTTTTCCCGACCTATCGGGCGGATCGTTTCCGCCACTAAAGAATTTGCCGCGGGGAATTTCGACGTGAAAATCTATATAGAAAAGAAAGACGAGTTGGGGCAGGTGGCGGAAAATTTTAACAGCATGGTAGAAGAGCAGCGCACTCTTTTTAAAAAATTAAGCGAGAGCCGGGAAGAACTCCAGGCCATCATCTCTTCCATGAAGGAGGGATTATTGGTTTTAACCCCGGAAGGCAAGATCACCCTGTGCAACGAGAGTTTCGAGGCCATCGCCCCATCGAGACCCCTGATCGGGGCGTCTTACTGGGAAACCTGCCGTATTGCCGGTTTTGAGGATTTTGTAAAACGGGCTTTTAAGACCGGGGAGAGTTTTAACGAAGAGATCGAAATCGACGGACAGTCCTTCCAGGTGGGTTTCAGTCGTTTACAGCAGGGCGAGAAACTGGTTATCATATTTCGCAATATTACTGAATTTAAGCAATTGCATCAGATGAAGCGGGATTTTGTGGTCAACCTGACCCATGAGTTGAAGACCCCGCTTACCGCCATTAAAGGGTTTGTCGAGACTTTGGAAGAAGAAGAGGACATTCGCAACACCAATTACATCGATATCATCAAACGTCACACCGACCGCATGAACCGGATCGTTTCCGATTTGTTGATTTTGTCGGAGTTGGAAGAGAAGAAGAGGCGGGACTTCGAGTTTAAGCCTTTAGATTTTGCCGCCATCGTGGAAAGCATAATAAAGATATACCGGGAAAAAATAGCAGCCCGGGAATTGGATTTAGAGGTAAACATCGACCCGGGACTGCCTGTTTTTAAAGGAGAAAAATTCAAAATCGAGCAAATGTTTATCAACCTGATAGACAACGCGGTAAAGTATACGGATAAAGGTAAAATCGAGATCGCGATTAGCAAAAGGCAGGAGCGGAAAGACATCGCGATCCGGGTAAAAAATACCGGGTTAGTGATACCGCGGGAGAGTTTGCCCCGTATTTTCGAGCGTTTTTATGTGGTTGACAAATCGCGGTCGCGTCGATTAGGGGGTACCGGTTTGGGGCTTTCTATTGTGAAGCATGTGGTTTTGCTGCATAATGGGGAGATTTCGGCGGATAGCAGTAAAAAAGGCGGCACGGTTTTCACCATTCATTTGCCCGTCGATAACGGCCATTAAGCCCACCGCGTGGCCCCGCGGCGCGGGGAGTCTCTTAGCCGCTTCGCGGCAGGGGCGCTTCTAAAATCATCAAAAGTTTTGTTCAAAC
>JAGLSW010000586.1 GCA_023135565.1 Candidatus Aminicenantota bacterium
GAAGGTTAGATTACCGCTGTCGGTGGTTTTTAGAGTGCCGAACATCAGGGGCCTGGCCGAATATATAAAAGAAGCAGCCAAAGGAGAATATGTTTCTATAAAATCTGCCGGTGGACCAGGGTTTTACGCTATCTCTTCCATACAGGAGCGGTTATTTATTTTGAACGAAATCGAAGGCATCGAGACCGCCTATAACTTAAGAAATATCACACAGGTAGAGGGACAACTGGATTACCGGCGTTTGCAAGAGACATTTATACAACTGGTTCAAAGACATGAAAGTTTAAGAACGTCATTTACTTTAAGAGAAGATATGATAAACCAGGTGGTTCATGACACCGCTGATTTTAAGATAGAACATTATGAGCTAACAGGAAAAAGCGACTGGAAGCCCGGGGTCAAATATCCGGGTATCGATGAGATAATCGGGAAGTTTGTCCGTCCCTTCGACTTATCGCGGCCTCCATTGCTCCGGGTCGGATTGATAAAAACGGCTGCGGATGCCGCGGCTCATATTTTGATGATAGACATTCATCATATCATTGCCGACGGCACATCGGTGACGATTCTACTGCGAGAGTTTCTCGATCTGTACGAAGGCAAAGAACTTCTACCATTGAAGATACACTATAAAGATTATTCGGAGTGGCTGGCCCTGCCGGAGCAGCAGGCTGTTTTAAAAAAACAAGAAGACTACTGGCTGCGGTTGTTCAAGGGCGGGGTGCCGCGGTTAGAAAATTTTATCGACTATGTTAGGCCCCCGGTGCAGGATTTTGCCGGGGATCGAATAAATATGGAATTTGACAAAAATTTAACAAGCAGGGTGAATCAAATGGCCCGGGTTTCGGGAGCTACTTTATATATGGTTCTGCTGGCCATTTATAATACTTTGTTATTCAAGTATACCGGCCGGGAGGATATGGTGATCGGCACACCCACGGCAGGCAGGGTGCACAATGATATCGAGAATGTGATCGGGTTATTTATCAATGTGCTGGTAATGAGAAATTTTCCCGCCGGTAATAAGACTTTCGCCCAATTCTTACATGAAGTGAAAGCCAACACCACTGCCGCCTATGAGAACCGGGATTATCCTTTCGGCGATTTGATGGAGAAACTGGGCATAAAGAATGATGTTAGTAGGAATCCCATTTATGACCTGGAATTAGTGCTGCAGAATATGGAATTTCCACAGCTCAAAACAAAAAATTTAACTTTCAGCCCATATCCTTTTGAAACGAACACCGCCCAGGTAGATGCCGCTCTTTATGTTGTAGAGCAGCAGGAGAAGTTACATTTTTTTTTGATATACAGTACCGGCTTATTCAAACGGGAGACAATGGAGCGATTTATCGCCCATTTTAAAGAAACTACCCTGCAGGTAGTCGAAAACAAAGATATAAAATTGCAGGACATCGTCATCAGCCATGACCTGGACAAGGCCCAGGCCGGTGTATATGAAGAAATGGCGGGTGACCTGGATTTTTAGAGACCCAATATATATCCCCTTAGGAGATAAAATTTATGGAAGCAAGGCTTTATTCCGACAGGGCGGCAATTGCCGCCAATCAAAATGTGAAAGAAAGAGAATACTGGCTGGAGCAGTTATCCGGGGAATTGGTGAAAAGCCGTTTCCCTTATGACCGTATTGGAGTTAGCGACTCCGGGGTGGAGCGTTTTCCCGGTGCCGGGCCTGCCGGGGAAGGGGATTCCCTCCCGGCAAAAAAAAGTTTCACTTTACCCGCTGATCTTGTATCGAAGCTGGAAAAGATTAGCGGTGGGATCGATATAAAGCTGCATATGGTGTTGGTGGCCGGGTTGGTGCTGCTGCTTCACAAATATACCGGCAGCGACGATATCCTGACCGGCGCCCCGATACTGAAGCAGGAAACCGAAACCGACTTTATTAACCGGGTATTGGTATCCAGGAACCGGCTGCGGGACGAAATGACCTTTAAAGAACTGCTTTTGCAGGTAAGAGAAACTATCGTAAATGCTTCGCAAAACCAGAATTTCCCCATGGAAGTGCTGCCTGATTTGTTGAAGCTGCCGGTCGTCAAGGGCGAGTTTCCACTTTTCGATGCGGCGCTGGTACTGGAGAACATTCATACTCAGGATTATCTTAAAGACATAGATTATCACATGCTGTTTTCTTTTCGCAGCGGCCCCGGCCGGATAGAGGGGTTTGTCGAGTATTATCCCGGGCAGTACAGCCGGCGGATGATAAAACAAATCGTCGATCATTATGCGCGTGTCTTGGATCTGGCTTTGAGCGACTTATCTCAAAAACCGGCTGCTGTCGATATGCTTTCCGCCCCGGAGAAGCAGCAATTACTGGAGGAATTTAACGCTTCCGACTGCGATTTCCCGGGGGATAAGACTTTCGGGCAGTTATTTGAAGAGCAGGTAGGGAAAACGCCCCGGGATACCGCGGTTGTGGCTCAAAGCGCCGCAGGCCGGGAATTTGGAGCAGTTCCGGCCGGGGACAGTCCCGGGGCGGAAACTGCCGAAAGGGAATTGTCATATGCCCAATTAAACGAAAAAGCCGGCCGTCTTGCGCTGGTGCTGCGGGAGCGGGGATTAACCGCCGGTACTATAGCAGCGGTCATGACGGAGCGGAGCCTTGAAATGATTATCGGCGTGCTGGCTGTTATAAAAGCTGGAGGCGCTTACCTACCGGTGGACCCGGGATTACCGGCGCAGCGTATCGAGTATATGCTGCTGGACAGCGCCGCTCTGCTGCTGGTTACCCGGGAAAACCTGAAGGAAAAGGTGAATTTTAACGGCGAGATTATTACCATAGAAAATGAACGATTCGACCGCAGTGAAGCCGGTAATCCCGAACATGTAAGCGTTCCTACCGGCCCGGTTTATGTTATTTATACTTCCGGTTCCACCGGCAAACCGAAAGGCGTTATGGTACAGCACAGCCATTTTATCAATTTGGCTTTTGGCTGGCGCCGGGAATATGGTTTGCAGGAAATAGAAGTAAACCTATTGCAAATGGCCGGTTTTTCCTTTGATGTGTTTGCCGGCGATTTAGCCAGGGCTTTTTTAAACGGCGGCAAAATGGTGATTACCCCGGAATTAGCGGTCGCCCCGGAATCTCTTTACGAATTGATAAAGAACCACCGCATCACCCTGTTTGAATCGACTCCCGCTTATATTATTCCATTTATGCAGTATGTTTATGAAAACAACCTGGATATCGAAAGTTTGCAATTATTAATCCTGGGTTCCGATATTTGCCCTTATCGTGATTTTAAGGAATTAGTAGTTCGTTTCGGGAAGCGGATGAGAATAATAAATAGCTATGGGGTGACCGAAGCCACCATCGACAGCAGTTATTACGAAGAGGATAATGTGGAGAATATCCCCGCTGCCGGGAATGTGCCTATCGGCACCCCCCTGCCCAATGTAAAGTTTTATGTGCTGGATAGAGCAGGCAATCCCCTCCCCTTGGGCGTACCCGGCGAACTTTATATCGGGGGTAAAAGCGTCACCCGCGGCTATTTGAATAACCCGGAGTTAACAGCAGAAAAGTTCGTCTCTATCGCTCATTTGTCCAATAAGACCTATAGGTCCAATATTTCCCAACAGCCGGGGCCCCCGCCACTCACCCCTCACCGGTCACCCCTCACTCTTTACAAAACCGGTGACCTGGCCCGCTGGCTGCCGGACGGCAATATGGAGTTTTTAGGCCGTATCGACTACCAGGTCAAAGTAAGGGGTTACCGCATCGAATTGGGTGAAATCGAGAGCAAGCTTTTAGAGCATCCCCATGTCAAGGAAGCGGTAGTGGTGGAAAAGAAAGAAAAAAACGACGACAAATATCTCTGCGGTTATTTCGTTTCCGAAAAAAAACTGGAAATGGCCGAACTGCGGGATTACTTAGGGCAAAAACTGCCTGCTTACATGGTGCCCTGGTTTTTTGTCCGGTTGGAGGCGCTGCCCTTGACCGCCAATGGTAAAATCGACCGCAGAGCGCTG
This sequence comes from Candidatus Aminicenantota bacterium, assembly GCA_023135565.1. Lineage (GTDB taxonomy): Bacteria > Acidobacteriota > Aminicenantia > UBA2199 > UBA2199 > JAGLQA01. The sequence continues at coordinate 3,991 of JAGLSW010000586.1, forward strand.
CCCGATCCCGAAGCTTCCGCCGGGGCGGAGTATGTCGCTCCCCGGGATGAAAAAGAAAAAGAACTGGTCGGGATTTGGTCGCAGGTCTTAGAAGTTGAGCAAGAACAAGTGGGAATAGACCATAATTTTTTCGACCTGGGAGGGAATTCTCTCAGGGCGATTGTCATTTCCTCCAGGATTCACAAAAAATTCGATGTCAAAGTACAATTGGTGGATATATTTCAACTGCAAACCGTCAGGAAGTTGGCCGGGCTCATAGATGACGCGGCAGCGGACCGGTTTACCGCCGTCAATGCGGTTGAAAAAAAGGAATACTACGAACTGTCGTCAGCCCAGAAAAGATTATATGTTTTGCAGCAAATGAACCCGGACAGCATCGGCTACAACATGCCCGAAAGTTTTATTTTGCAGGGCGACTATAGTGAAGAACGGTTGACCGCCGCTTTTAAGCGATTGATCCGGCGGCATGAAGTGTTCCGCACTTCTATCGAAATAATTGCCGGGGAACCCAAACAGAAGATACACGATGAAGTGGATTTCCACATCGAGTATAAAGAAACCGCCGGGGAAGAAGCAAAGAAAATCATGCAGGGATTTATAAAATTCTTCGACCTGTCCCGGGCCCCGCTGCTGCGGGCCGCCCTAATGGCTGTAAAAGGAGAAGGTTATGCGGTGCTGGTAGTGGATATGCATCACATCGTCACCGATGCCTTTTCCAATGATGTGTTGAAATGGGATTTTATGTCACTTCTCGAAGGTAAGGAACTGCCGCCGCTGCGGCTGCAGTATAAAGATTTTTCCGAATGGCAGAACCGGCAAATCAGGAGCGGAGCTTTTACAGTCCAGGAGAAATTCTGGCTGGAGGAGTTTTCCGGGGAACTGCCTCTTCTCGACCTGCCGCTTGATTTCCCCAGGCCTGAAGGTCAAAGTTATGCAGGCAGCACCGTAAATTTTGCCCTGCCCAGGGAACAGGTGCGGGCGCTGCGGGAATTAATTTCGGAGCAGGGCGTCACCATGCAAATCCTGATGCTGGCCCTATTGAATATTTTGCTGGCAAAAATAAGCGGGCAGGAAGATATCGTTATCGGCACACCGGCTGCCGGCCGCAGGCACGTGGACCTGGAAAGCATCATCGGCGCATTTATCAATACCTTAGCTTTTAGGAATTTTCCCGGCGGCGGGAAGGGTTTCACGGATTTTTTGAAGGAAGTGAAAGAGAGGTCTTTCAAAGCCTACGAGAACCAGGATTATCCTTTCGAAATCCTGGTGAACAATCTACAGGTAAACCGGGAACAGGGGCGCAATCCTTTATTCGATGTCATGTTCGAGATATTTTCCCGGTCGCAGACAGGTAGGCAAAGTCAGAGGACCCCGGAACCGGGCGAAACAAGAGATCCTATCGAGCCGCTGGAAAACCGGGTCACCAAGATGGACATCGACTGGTACGGCATCGAGACCGAGGATGACCTGTTTTTTGTGGTGTTTTACAGCACCGCGCTTTTTAAAAGGGAAACGGTGGAAAAGTTAGGCAAACGTTACCGGGAGATCATCGACCAGGTATTACACAATAAAAATATAAAGATAAAAGATATCGTGATTACCCATTCTTTTGAAACCGCGCAGCCGGTTATTTCGAAAGAAGAAGGTGATTTCGGATTTTAAGGAGGCATTAAAAATAAATCAGAGGTAGGAGTTTGAACACGCTTTTCCCGGGAAAAGGCACGGGAAAAGAACTACCTGGCGGTGTGCCGTGAACTATGTCGAACATGCTCATCGATACCGCCATGTAATGGTAAAAATTAAAAAAACAAGGAGGCATACCATGCAAGTATGTACAAGATGTGTATTACCGGAGACCTATCCGGGAATTACCTTTGATGAAAACGGCGTATGTAATATCTGTCACACTTTCGACGCCGGGGAAAAAGAACGGGAACCGGAACGCTTTCAAAGCGAAGAAGAGGTTAAAGCCGCTTTACAGAAGTACAAGAACCTGGGGCGTAAATATGACCTGCTGGTCCCCTTGAGCGGTGGAGTAGACAGTTGTTTTACCCTGATCCGCATCGTTGAGGATTTCGGTTTAAAGCCCATGGTTTTTCACAGCGACCACGGCTGGGACGACCCCATTGCCACGCGCAACGTGGAAAAACTCTGCAAGGAACTGGATGTCGATCTGCTGATCTGGAAGAATGAGTTAAAGTTCATGAGGCGGCTCTTTAAGATTTTTAACGAGTCCACCGAACCCGACGTCAGCCCCTGTTTCCCCTGCGGCAATATGTTGTATCTCAACGGCCTGGAAATCGCCGCTAATTTTAATGTCCCGCTGGTGATCAACGGTTACTCCAAAGGGCAGACCGCCATGATGCATGACGAAAAAAAAGCCCGGGACTGGTATAGTAAGATGATTAATGTCATCCTGGACAGCGGCGATACCGATTTTCTCGATCAATTCACTAAAAAATGGGCCGTGTTGAATCAGCAGGTCATTTACCAGGACCGCAGGGACCTGGAAAAACCGGTAGATCCTGAAAAAATATTATTCATCCCATTTTTCGTATTCAAATTCTACAAAACCGACAAGGAAGAATTGAAAAAAATATGCAAAGCTAGATTCGACTGGGAGCCATTGGAAGAAGGTTCCGGTTTCCCGGCCCGCACCACCAACTGCGAAATGATCTGGCTCAACTCGGTGCGGGATATGAAGATCAGGAAATACACCCACTACCACGATGAATATTCCACTATTGTCAGGGCCGGGGAAATGACCCGGGAACAGGCCCTGGAAGACCTGGAACTCGATCCCCCGCCGGGACTGCTGGAGAAACTGGCAAAGGATATTAATTTCGATTTAAAATATTTAGATACAGTAAAACCGAAAAAAGTCGAACCCCGCACAAAATTTGTTAAAGCGGAGTCGAAAATGTCTAAAGAGGAGGACGATGACTTCTCATTCTAAACCTGGAAAAGGCCGGGAGAAAATTCTCCTAACCTTACTGCCCTTTTGGGCCCCATTGATTCCTCCCGTGGGAATCGCCAACCTGAAGAGCTTTTTACAGGAGCGGAACTTCACCGTCGCCACTTTTGACGGGAACGCGGCGGAGGAATTCCGCGATTTCAGCGCTGTTTATTTCGATCTTTTGAAAGAGGTCGTTCCCGCTGAAAAATGGGGCAACTTTTATGTAGTCGGAAAAGATGTGCTGCAAAACCACATGATGGCTTACCTGGAAGATGACGAAAAAAAAGACGCCGAAAAGTACAACCATGCGATTCGCATCCTGGTGCAGAAGACTTTCTTCTGCGAAATCGATGACACGGTGGTGCGGCGTTTAAACCGTGTTCTTGCCGATTTTTATACCCGTTTGGAGCGCTGGTTCACCGCCCTGCTGGAACGCGAAAAACCCGCTTTGGTAGGCTTTTCCGTATTTGAAAGCACCCTGCCCGCCTCTCTTTTCGCCGCCCGGTTAACCAAAGCGAAAAACCCGGATATCAACGTCATTATGGGCGGCGGTGTTTTTTCGGAGCAGCTTGCTTTGGGTTCTCCCAACCTGGATTTTTTCCTGGAGAAAGCCCCCTATGTGGATAAAATTTTCATCGGGGAAGGCGAGAAGCTGTTCCTGGACTACCTGGAAGACCGGCTGCCCGCGGAGCAGAGAGTGTATACCCTGGCCGACATCGGCTCTAAGACCCTGGATCTTTCCACGGTCGCCCTGCCCGATTATTCCGATTTCGACATCGGCCAGTACCCGTTTGTCGCAGCCTACACCTCGCGCAGTTGTCCCTTTCAATGCAGCTTTTGTTCCGAGACCGTTTTTTATGGTAAGTACCGTAAAAAGAGCGCCCCCCAGATCGTTTCCGAAATGACGGGATTATATGAAAAATACGGTCAACAGTTATTCCTGATGTGCGATTCCTTGCTCAATCCCGTGGTTCACGATCTGTCCCGGGAGTTTATTAACTCCGGTAAAATCATGTACTGGGACGGTTACCTGCGTGCGGATAAACATGTCTGTGATATCGAAAACACGTTGTTATGGCGCCGGGGCGGTTTTTACAAAGCGAAATTGGGTCTCGAGAGCGCCTCTCCCAGGGTGTTGGAACTGATGAATAAAAAGATCACCCCCAATCAAATTCAGCAAGCGGTATCCAGCCTGGCCCGTGCCGGCATTAAGACCTCAACCTGTTGGATTATCGGCCACCCCGGTGAAACCGAGGAAGATTTCCAATTGACCCTGGATATGGTTGAAACGTTAAAAGATGATATTTATGAAGTCTGGGCATGTCCCTTTTACTATTACCCTTCGGCCCAGGCCGGCATGAACGGCTGGGAGGAGAAGACCTACCTGCTTTATCCCGCCTGGATGAAGGAGATGTTGATTATCCAGACCTGGTATCCCGAATGTGAACCCTCCAGGGAGGAAGTGTACCGGCGCATGTACCGGTTCGTGGAGCACTGTGAATCTTTGGGGATCCCCAATCCTTTTACCATGTACGACCTTTACCGGGCGGACCGGCGCTGGGAAAAGCTGCAGAAGAATGCAGTTCCGTCGATTATGGAATTTGAAAAGGGAGCCGGTTATATCGATGATACCGGCGGGGTTATAAAGTTGGTGGAGGCCCGCAGTCAATTGCAAGAAGAAGGCGACTTTGATTTTTGATAGTGTCGTATAGTTACGATATTGGAAATCAAATAGGTAATCCGGTATGACAACATTGTGATATGGGATGACAAAGATGTGATCCCGGATGATAAAGTTGTAGTGCAGGATGATAAAGTTGATATGCCGGCAGCGGTATATAAGCGATCCGGGGACACCGGGCTTTCTCCCCTCATGTCTTACGGATTGAATAGAATAAAAGGAGAAAATTAAAATGAAGAAAAATATACAATATGATGGCGAACTGCAAGTCGCAGCCGGTCAATTGACTAAAGAAGGAGATTACTGGCTGGAGAAATTGTCCGGCTTTCCTTTGGATTTGGAAAAAAACAGTTTCCCCGCGGACTATGGGGAAGGCGAAAAGGGAAAAGGCGATAAAGAGACAGCTTCGATGCCCATTACATTGCCCGGTGAACTTGTCTCTTCCCTGCTGAAGTTAAGCAATAAATCCGACTCCCGGTTATTTATGATTTTGACCGCCGGGTTGGTGCTGACCATACATAAATATACAGGGCGCAGCGACATAATAACCGGCGCCCCGATCTACAAACAGGAGATAGATGGGGAGTTTATCAACACAGTTTTGCCTTTAAGGAACCGGCTGCGGGAAGATATGACTTTTAAAGACCTGCTGCTCGATGTCAGGCGCACCATTACCGAAGCGGAGGAGAACCAGAATTACCCCATGAGCACCTTATTGTATAAACTGAATATGCCCGCCTCCGGCGACCGCTTCCCCTTGTTCGATACCGCCCTTTTATTAGAAAACATCCACGATAAAAAACATATCCGGCATACCGGGCCCGCCGTCCTTTTTTCTTTTTTTAGGGTAGATGACAGGATAGAAACAGTCCTGGAATACCATCCTACTCTATACCGGGAGGAAACCATGGCCCGGTTGATGTCTCATTTTTCACACCTGCTGCTGAATGCCCTGAGCGACGTTAGCCAAAAAACGAACCAACTGGAGATGCTTTCCGAAGCAGAGATAAAACAACTGCTGGTGGAATTTAACGACACGCACCGGGAGTATCCCATCGACAAAGCCATTCACCAGCTCTTCGAGGAACAGGTGGAGAAGACACCGGGAAATACAGCCGTCGCCGCGCCGGACCTCCCCGCCGGGGCATCCGCTCAGCCGGATGCGCAGGAAAAAAACCCGGATATCAACGCCGGGCGCCGCACTCTTACCTACCGGGAATTGAATGAAGAATCCAACCGCCTGGCCCACTATTTGAAAGACCGGGGCGTTACCGCGAATAGTGTCGTCGGCCTTATGCAAGAACGTTCCACGGATTTAGTAACCGGGATGTTAGGCATAATGAAAGCCGGGGGAGCTTACCTGCCCATGGACCCGCAGATGCCGAAGCAGCGTGCGGTCACCATGCTGGAAGACAGCAGCGCCTCCCATTTGTTGACCCACGGCAAAGTGTTTTCGGATCATTCCTTTACCTCTTTGCAGGGCCTGGAAGAGCGCAGTGTTCCTATTCATACCACCTGCCCCAGGAAACCCCTGGCCAACCTGGATTCCCTGCCCATACCGGATCGTTCTTTAGTCGATTATGAAAAATACAACCGCTACATCGGCCAGGTAATGGTGAAGAACATCATTTCCCTGCAAACAGCCCGCGGCTGCCCCTATAACTGCTTCTACTGCAGTAAAGTATGGCCCCGCAAGCACACCTTCCGCACCGCGGAGAATATCTTCGAAGAATTACAACTATATTATGACATGGGGTTCCGCCGTTTTTCCATCTTCGACGACATCTTCAACATCAACTTGAAGAACGGCGAAAAACTCTTCGAAAAAATCATCAAAAGCAACCTGGATATACAGCTATTTTTCCCCAACGGGCTGCGCGGCGATCTATTGAATAAGGACTATATCGACCTGCTGGTGGAAGCAGGGCTGGCGACCACGGCCATGGCCTTAGAAACCGCATCCCCCCGCCTGCAGAAGATGATCGACAAAAATTTACACCTGGAAAAATTTCGTGAGAACGTGGAATACTTCTGCAAAAAGTACCCCCAGGTAGTGTTAGAGTTGTTCACTATCCACGGTTTTCCCACGGAAACCGAAGAGGAAGCCCGGTTGACCCTGGAATTCATTAAAGAGCAGGAATGGCTTCATTTCCCTTATGTATTTATATTAAAGATATACCCCGGCACCGAGATGGCCGACCTGGCCATGGAGCACGGCGTATTGCGCGAAGATATTTTAAAATGCGAAGACCTGGCATTACATGAATATTCGCCCACATCCCCATTCAGCGAAAGCTTCACCAAAAATTACCAGGCTGAATTCCTCAATGATTATTTTCTTAACAAAGAGCGGCTGCGTCATGTGCTCCCTTACCAGGCCAGGGTGCTGACCGAAGATGAAATCGTGCAGAAGTATGACAGTTACCTGCCCTCGGGAATCGATAGTTTTTCCGATATATTGGACCTGGCCGGGATAGATGAAGCGGACTTAGGAATCGAAAGCTTTTTAGAGGAAGAAAATTTTGCCGTTCCCGAATTGAATCGAAAATTGCGCAGCGCTTTCCCGGCCCATCAACCCGCGGAAGATGCGTTGAAGTTGTTATTGGTCGATTTGTCTCAATTTTTCAGTTGGGACACGGATATGTTGTATGATGTAGTGGAACCACCCCTGGGTCCCATATATATATTGACCTATTTGCAGGAACAGTTAGGCAGTGAAATCAACGGCAAAATAATCAAATCCCGCATCGATTTCGACAATTATGAAGACTTAAAAACCCTCTTGGATGATTTTCAACCTGATGTTATCGGTGTGCGCACCTTAACCTTTTACAAGGATTTTTTCCATAAAACCATCTCATTGATACGGCAGTGGGGTTTCGCCGGGCCATTGATTGCCGGCGGCCCTTATGCCACCCGCAACACGGCGCCCCTACTGCAGGACCGTAATATAGATTTAGCCGTGCTAAGCGAAGGGGAAGTCACTTTCCTGGAAATTATAGAAAAGATACTGGAAAATTCAGGCCGGCTTCCCGGCCGGGAAGAACTGGAAAAAATCGACGGCATTGCCTTTGCGCCCCGGACATCGCAAAAGAGTTACCGGTTTGCCAGGCAAATTTTGATGGCCGACACATTAAGCGAAACATTAAGTAAGCAGTCCGTCGCCAACCCGGGGTTCCCCGTGGAACCAACCCTGCCCGCCTATATCATGTACACCTCCGGATCGACCGGCGCCCCCAAAGGCGTCGTCGTGGAACACAAAAATGTAGTCAATGTACTGCACTGGTTTGCCGAAGCTTACGATCTCCGTGAAGAAGACCGGATCATCCAGTTGACCGGTTTCACCTTCGATCCCAGCGTAGAGCAGATATTCAGCGCCCTGCACCGCGGCGCGTCGGTATACATGCCCCACAAGGAATTAATCTCCAACAGGGAAGACTTCTCCCGTTATATCGAAGAGAACCGCATCACCATCATCAATTTTGTACCCGCCACCCTGAGAACCCTGCTGGCGGATGAACAGCAGGGGCAATTCTCCAGTTTACGGGCGGTGATATCAGGAGGTGACAGGCTCGATGACGCCCTCAAAGACAGTTTAATCGCCAAAGGGTATGAATTATATAACCATTACGGCCCCACCGAAACCACCATCGACACCCTGCGCGGAAAATGTTCCCCCGGTGAGAAGGTAAACCTGGGAACGCCCATCGCCAATGTGCAATGTTTTGTACTGGGTGGGGATTTGCGTCTCCTGCCGGTAGGCGTACCCGGTGAGTTGTACATAGCCGGAGCCGGCGTATCCCGCGGTTATTTAAACCACCCCGAGCTCACCGCAGAGCGTTTTATCCGCGGCGGAGCCGCTCATCGAAAGTTTTTGGAGGTGTCGGAACCT